>DASXKM010000677.1:0-4832 GCA_036496825.1 Puia sp.
AAGATTCGCCGTCTGGATATGGGTTAATTTTCCATATTGAACCCAGTTCCGGCCCCTAGATTCTTTCCAGATTTGAGAAGAAGAAATCAGATTCAATCCGGGCATTTTCATCGCTGTCGCTCCCATGAATTGCATTTTCCCCTATGGATTCTGCAAATAACTGACGAATAGTTCCCTTGTCCGCTTTGGAAGGGTCCGTCGCACCAATAAGTTTTCGGAAGTCAGTAACTGCATTGTCTTTTTCTAAAATGGCGGCAATAATTGGCCCCCGGCTCATAAATTCAACAAGTTCGCCATAAAAGGGGCGTTGCCGGTGAATCGCGTAAAATTCACCTGCTTTTTCGGCTGAAAGATGGATCATTTTGAGGGCAATCAATTTAAAGCCGGATTTCAGTATAATATCCAGGATAGAGCCGGAATGCCCGTTCGCGAAAGCATCGGGCTTGATCATGGTAAAACTGCGGTTACTCATTTGTTTTTGTTTGGCGGGCAAAGGTAATACATTATAGCAGATTTGGGAATGGCGATTTTATTCTGCACCTTTGCAACCGTTTTACATGCAACCTATTACGGAAATAATTCCCTTACTGCAGAAGTCGAGAACCATTGTCATTGTAATGCATCAGAAACCTGATGCAGATGCGATGGGTTCATCATTGGGATTATATCATGTTCTGATCGCGATGGGGCACCAGGTAACCGTTATTTCACCTACCAACTGGGCCGACTGGCTCGCATGGATGCCCGGCGCTGAAAACGTGATCGACTATGAATTAAACACGACTCGTTCAAATGAACTGCTGAATAGGGCAGACTGGATTTTCTGTCTGGATTTTAATGTGTTGCACCGCACAAGAAAAATGACTGAACCCATTCGAAAAGCACCTGGTATTCGAATCCTGATCGATCATCACCAGCAACCGGAATCAAAGGTGTTTGCATATGGAATTAGTGACACATCCAAGAGTTCGGCCAGCGAAATGGTATTCGATTTTATTGAGTCAGCATCACAGGGCTCCCGGATAAACCAGGCCGTTGCCGAATGTTTATATGCCGGTGTAATGACTGATACGGGTTCATTCCGCTTTAGCTCTGCTTCTGCATCCGTACATAGGATGGTAGCGGTTCTGAAAGACACCGGGCTGGATCATTCAAAGGTCCATGAGAATTTATTTGATAATTTCCTTGAAAACCGACTTCGCTTTATCGGTCATGCCCTGTTAAATCGAATGGAAGTTATGTATGAGTTTAACACGGCATTGATCAGTATTCCTTGGAAGGATCTGGTGAAATTCCAGATCAGAACAGGGGACACAGAAGGATTAGTGAATTATCCGCTTACTATCCAGGGAATTAAATTTGCGGCGCTGATCATTGATCGTGATGAAGAAATCAAATGTTCTTTCAGAAGCAAGGGAGGTTTCGATGTGAATCAGTTCGCCCGAAATTATTTTGAAGGAGGCGGTCACCGGAATGCTGCGGGAGGACGGAGCAGCGAAACACTCGAAGAAACAACCATGCGCTTTCGAACTTCAGTTAAAGAAAATGCTTTACAATTACAATAAACCTGAAATGAAACAAATCAATTCTTTTCTTTTTGCACTACTTGGAATTCTGCTATTGGTTGCCTGTGATAATCATGGATTAAAGAAAACGAAATCCGGCTTATTATATAAAATTATTTCCGACGGAAAAAATCCGGTCGTTAAAAGGGGTCAGGTTATCAAATTGAACTTCAGTCAGAAAATAAGCGGAACGAAAGATTCTGTTCTGTTTTCTTCTGACAGCAGTCTTCCTGCTTATGTTCCCATTGACAGTGTGCCACCGAATTCTTACAGTCCGGTTGAAATTTTCTCTTTATTAAGAAAAGGTGACAGCGCAGTTATCATCCAGCTGGCGGATAGTATCCAAAAAAAGTCTGGTCAGCCGTTGCCTCCGTTCATACGCAAAAAGGATAAGATCATTCTCACCCTGCGCGTAGAAGATGTTTTTGACAACGAAGAATTGGTTAAAAAAGACAGGGATTCAATACTCGTCGGATTCCATGCAAAGCAAACTCAGCAGGTGGAAAATTATCTGAAGGAGCATAACATTACTGCAACCAAGACGGCCAAAGGTACTTTTGTAGAAATAAAAACACCTGGAGAGGGACCGGTCATCGATTCAGGCAAACAGGTATCTGTCATTTACACGGGCAAATTATTCCCCTCCGGAAAAGTTTTTGAAACAAATGACAAGGATGATGCTCAGCCAATCAAATTCGTGGTGGGTAGTCATAGAATTATTCCAGGATGGGAGGATGGTGTCCGTCTTTTAAAGAAAGGATCGACAGCAACACTTTATATTCCGGCTTTTCTGGCATATGATCAACAGCCGGGTCCCGGCAAAAAGCCATATGAAAATCTCATTTTCGATGTGAAAATTGTTGATGTGACGGACGCGCCGGCAGAAAATCAAATGCCTATGATGCCTGGTGCACAGAACAGGCCGAACATGCATACTGTTCCGCCACCGGCGCATAAAAAATAGTTGTTTCCGTTTATGGAAGTTCTATGCGTCAGCATAGGACTTCCATAAACGGATCACCTGAACAGCTTCATTAACATCGTGTGCCCTTAGAATCTGCGCACCGCCCTGAAGTGCGAGTGTGTGCATGACCGTAGTTCCATTTAAAGAATCTTCCGGTTTAATATTTAATGTTTTATAAATCGAAGCCTTTCTGGATAATCCAACCAGTAGTGGCAGATCAGTTATACCCAGAAGCTTTAAATTTTTCAACAAAGTAAAATTCTGAGCAGTTGTTTTGGCAAAACCAAAACCGGGATCTAAGATAATATCTGTCAATCCAAGCCGGATACATTCTGCTTTGCGTCTGATAAAAAAATCCAAAACTTCTTTTGTGATATCTTCATAATCCGTCAACCCCTGCATGGTTCCCGGGTTCCCGCGTATGTGCATGCATATGTAAGGAATATGTTCAGCAGCCGCCAGTTCTGCCATAGCATCTGTTTCACCGGCACCGATGTCGTTAATAATGGATGCACCGGCCCACAGGGCAGCTTGTGCAACTTTATAACGGTAACTATCAACCGAAATAACAGCGGAAGGAAACCGTGTAGCGACCATTTTAATGGCAGGGACCACGCGCTGAAGTTCATCAACGATGGATATTTCGGTAGCCCCCGGGCGGCTGCTTAATCCGCCCAGATCAAGGATGGAAGCACCTTCTGCCAGCATCTTTTCTGCCTGTACCAGTAAGGCATCTTCGGATCGGATCCGGCTTCCTGAATAAAATGAATCCGGCGTAATATTCAGAATGCCCATTACAATGGGGCTATCTAAGGAGAGTAAACGGCCCTTGCAGTTCAGTGAATACATATTGATACGTAAATTTAGACCTTCATGATTAATTATTAGTTTTGGGCATGAAAGATACCCTGCGTCAGTATGAAAATGCAGTGAAAGGCTGTCGAGACATATTCCTGAAAAAAACAGCCGATTATGGTACGTCCTGGCGTGTCCTGCGTATGATATCTATCCTTGATCAGTTATATATTAAAGGCAAACGAATACGCACCATACAGGAAAAGGGCTCTCAAAAAGTTGGAGAAGATATCCGCGGTGAATTTCAGGCCATTGTAAATTACGGAGTTATCGGATTAATCCAACTGGATTTAAAAGAGGAGGTTGTAGACGACCTTTCAGTGGAAAAAACCGCTTTACTCTATGATGAAAGGATTTCCTTCGTAAAAAAGATCATGGAAAATAAAAACCATGACTATGGTGAAGCCTGGCGGGAAATGAGTCAGGAGAGCTTCATCGACTTAATCCTCATGAAACTCCAGCGTATGAGGCAAATACTCGCAAACGACGGTAAAACTCTGATCAGCGAAGGTGTCGATGCCAATCTTACTGACATTGTCAATTATGCCATATTTGCCCTGATCGGTATTACGGAAAAACGTCATGCCCATTAATATCTTCAAATGAAAAAAACCTTTCTGAATACTGCCCGGCTACTCGTTGGTATCTTATTTATTTTCTCCGGATTGATCAAAGCAAATGATCCCCTTGGGCTAAGCTATAAGATGCAGGAGTTTTTTGAAGTTTGGAATATGCCCGCACTTGATGCATATACACTTGGATTTTCGATTGTCATGATCGTATTCGAAATTCTGGCGGGTGTAGCAGTCTTACTTGGATGGCGCATGCGTCTCTTTGCCTGGCTATTGCTCCTGCTGATCATTTTTTTCAGTTTCCTAACAGGATATGCTGTTATTTCCGGTAAAGTTCGCGAATGCGGCTGTTTCGGAAATTGTATCCCACTTCAGGCTTTGGGCTCCTTTATAAAAGATCTCATTTTATTGGTTCTTATAGCTATATTATTTGTTTACAGGAATGAAATCAATTCCCGTTTATCTTCAAGAGGTTCCCTCATTATATTGGCTCTAACACTTGTTTTTTCTTTTGCTGTTCAATGGTACGCCCTTCGATACCTGCCCATGGTAGACTGCCTGCCATTTAAAAAAAATGCAAACATTTTCGAGAAAATGAAACCACCGCCCGGCGCCATTCCGGACAGCAGTGTGATCCATTTTGTTTATGAAAAAGATCACAAGAATTTGGAATACACAGCAAACCAGCTTCCGGCTGATCTGGACAGCAGCTATACTTTCATCAGACGATATGATAAATTGATTCGTAAAGGCAATGCCGAGCCGGAGATTAAAGATTTCTCACTGATCAGCTCATCGGGAAACGACAGTACCATGCAAATACTGGGAAGACCCGGCTATCAGCTGATGTTGATTTCCAGAAGCTTTCCGCAAAAT
>DASXKM010000678.1:0-2640 GCA_036496825.1 Puia sp.
TATAAGCGATATCCATGTCTGCTTCTCTCCATTCCCATGCTTCATACATCAAAGGAATTACGACTTCATTTTTAGCATGTTTTAAAATTGATTCACTCAGAGGTCTCAGGTGACCGGAATTTGTAATAATATCTGCCTGATTGATAACTTCCGGATTCAGTTGGTCAATCAGATGAATATCCAGCGAAAATTCTTTAAATGAATCTGCCAACGTCCGGGTGTTTGCAAAAACTTCCTCCACTTTTCCGTATTTCGTGGTTCTTGAAAAAGCAAAAACTTTCGCCCCCGCAATAGCTGCTAAAACAGGCGTTACTACATAGGCGCCGCTGGCCGCTTCTGTGAGAACGGTTTTACCTCTTAAATCCAATTCCAGGGTTCGGACTTGCCGGACTAATTTGTCAATGAGCATCTTTAGTAGCTATTGAGGGTATCGATAACATAATTTACTTCTTCGTCAGAAAGTTCTGCATACATGGGCAATGAAACGCAGTGATCCGCCAAATATTCCGAGTTTGGAAAATCTCCCTTTTTATATCCCAGGCCGGCATAAGCTTTTTGTAAGTGACATGGAACCGGATAATGAAGGCCGGGAAAAATATTTTTTTCATTCAGGTATTTGATCAGCTCATCTCTTTTTTCTGTGGTGATTACGAAGAGATGAAATACCGAATCATGGCCCTTCGGTTGAACCTGCATTTTAATTTGGGGGTTCTTAATCCCTGTATGATATTTGCCGGCAATTTCTTTTCTTTTATTGTTCCACTCAGGCAGATATTTTAGCTTAACTGTCAGAGAAGCACCTTCAAGTCCTCCCATCCGCATATTATAGCCAATTTCATCGTGATAGTATCGCACAACGGAACCATGGTTGCGAAGACTTTGCAGGTGTTTTTGATAGTCCGCATTGTTGGTTGTTAATCCGCCTGCTTCACCGCATGCGCCGAGGTTTTTACCCGGATAAAAACTAAAGCAGGCTAATTCGCCAAAGCCACCAACCGGTTTATCCAAATATTGAGCTCCCTGTGCCTGGGCGGCGTCTTCGACAAGAAATAAATTGTGCTTTTTACATATGGCTTGTGCTGCATTGATATCAAATGGTTGCCCATACAGATGCACGCCGATAACCGCTTTGGTTTTTGAAGTGATTTTTGATTCCAGCTGAGAGATCTTCATTTCCCAGGTATCCGGATCGCAGTCAACAAAAACAGGTGTTGCACCAGTATAAGACACGCCCCAGGCAGTTGCAATAAATGTATTGGCCGGGATGATTACTTCATCACCCGCGCCAATGCCAAGCGCCAGCATGGCCAGGTGAATGGCCGTAGTTCCATTGTTAACCCCAACAGCATATTTGGTATCACAGAAGTTCGCAAAATTCTTTTCAAATTCTTCTACAAAAGGACCACCCGAAAATGCTGTTTGCTCATACACTTTTTCGAACGATTCAAATATTTCTTTTTTGATTTGCTGATGTTGTCCTTTCAGATCGAGACAGGAAATTTTCTTGTTCATGATTTAAATGATACGGTTAAAGGGATTTCAAAATTTTTGCAGGGACACCGGCGACTACCGTATTTGGCAAAACATCTTTCGTAACCACTGAACCGGCACCGATCAGCGCGTTTTCCCCAATGGTTATTCCGCATAGAATGGTTGCATTGGATCCGATGGAAGCTCCCTTTTTTACGATGGTTTTAATTAGTTTCCAGTCAGCCTCAGTTTGTGGACTTCCGTCGGCATTCGTCGCTTTTGGAAACAGATCATTTGTGAACATCACTCCATGCCCGACAAAAACATTGTCTTCGATGTGGACGCCTTCGCAAATAAAGGTGTGACTTGAAATTTTGCAATTTTTACCTATATATGCACCTTTTTGAATCTCTACAAACGCGCCGATCTTTGAATTGTCATCGATACTGCATCCATAAGCATTTACAAAGTTGAAAATTCTGGTTCCCTTTCCGAGGCTGACATTGTTCAGACTTTGTTTATCGTTGTTGATTGTAACCAATTCCATATTTTATTTTATTCTTATTTCTTTTCCGTTATTTTTTATGGATTCCTGAGATGCTTCCAGTATTCTTACGACACTTTTGCCCAACTGCGCATTTGACATGGGATCCCTTTTATAAATTACCGACTGAATAAAATCGTCAGCCACACCCGCCAGCGCTTCCCGGCTTGATAATTTTGGGATATATACATCTCCGGTCCTGTAATCCACCATGATATGGTTTCTGTCTTCTTCCGTTTTATGATTATATCCGGTATCGTATACCCTCACTTTTTCAGACGGCTCCAGGTCATTGTATAAAATCATCTTTTTGTCTCCCCCGATCAGGGTTTGACGCACTTTAACCGGTGATGACCAGGAACACACAAAATGCGCAATAAAATTTGAGTTATAATTCACTGTCAGATAAGCTATGTTCTCAATTTTATTTCCGGTATGCGAAATTCCGGTGGCATTAATACTTTCCGGTATTTCAGTGATCAGATAAGTAAGGATGGAAATATCGTGCGGAGCCAGATCCCAAAGGACATTGATATCCGGCTGGAAAAGTCCCAGGTTGATTCTTGAAGAGTCAAAATATAAGGGCGTACCGATCACTTCCGTTTGAATGATCTCCTTCATTTTTT
>DASXKM010000679.1:0-8071 GCA_036496825.1 Puia sp.
TATTTACCTGCCAATATACAAATAGTTAAAAATCAGCATGTTATAGAGTTGCAGAAAAATAGATTTCTCCCTGGCTGGGAAAGGAACTTTCTTTTTTGGACATTTCTCAGAAACGGGTTACCAGTTTTAAATTGATCAGCCTTGGAGTGAGCCTTTGAGGCATAGCGTAAGTGACATTTGAGAAATCTTTGACAAAGAGGTAGGAGATCGTGTTTTCCCGATCAATCACGTTGAAAATTTCTAAGGTGGCCCAGATATTATCAAGTTTGCGAAAAGGATTGTGACTGCGGCGATTCGATTTGTCATTATCCAGAAGCAATGCGCTAAAACCAATATCAGCTCTTATATATGGTTCAATTATCAGCGCATCACGATATTTTACGCTGCCGGGGACACTGTAAGGCAGATTGCTTCCGTAAATAAGGTTCAAATAAACTTTAAAGTTTTTATTAGTCGACAGATAGTCTTGTATAAACATTCCCAATGTAAACAGCCGGTCTGTGGGTCGCCTGATCCATCCCTGTTGAACAAGGGTACTATCCAGGGGTTTATTCAACGAGTCGATCTTATAGTCGTAGTAACTGGCTCCATCTATTTTTTCTTTTGTTTGCATGATGCCGATGCTGATCCAGCTTTCAGCGTCTTTCACAAGATTGGCAAATAAACGACCTTCGACGCCTACGGCATAAGCCTTCGCATTATTGGTAGCGTAGTACTGGATGCTTACATTATTTAAATTATAAGGGTTGACATTCCACAGATACTTATAATAAGCTTCCACTGACAAACGAAATGGTTTATTATTCTGATGGAAGTTGATATCAAATCCTGCGCTCGCCTGCGCGCTTTGCTGAGATTTGACTGACGTATTGATGGTTCCATCCGGCGCGCGCAATTCGCGGTAAAAAGGAGGCTGATCATAGATTCCTACAGCTGCTTTATAAACGATATCCTGTGTCGTATTCTTAGGCTTCCACGAAAATCCAAAACGTGGTGAAATCAAAAATTGCCGGGTAAAAGTATTATAATTTAAGCGTACACCTGCCTGTAACGTTAATGCCGGATTCGTTTTGAAATTGATATTGTCCTGAAGAAAACCGGTAAACCTTCCAATATTCAGATTATTATTTCCATTTACGACATTATTCAGATTAAGGAAACCGGGTTGTAAAGGCAAAGAATATCCGACGGAATCTTCATAGCTCCATTCGTGCAGCTGATCTCTAACCGTCTGTAACTCTGTTGACACGCCCCATTGCAAATACTGGTTTTCTTTGCTCAGATATCCTTTGTGCGCAAAACTGTATAAATGAATGTTTAAGTTATCCCTGGCCAAGTTTTGATTGCTTCCAACTCCTAAAGGGTTTATGATTTTCCCAAAATCTGTACTGGTTTTGTCAAAATCTCTTTCGCCGAACAGGTAGTCACCTGTAATGTCATAGTTCTGACTTTCATTATCATTGAAACTGGAAATCATCCATTTCAGTTTCAGATTTGTATTTATTTGCTGATTCCAGGTAAGTCCCACCAGTCCGGTTTTGTATTTGTCTTTTTCCTGGCCGCTAAAAAAAACGTCAAGACCAAGGTTTGCCGAGAAATACGGAGAGAACACCGCCGTACTTAGCTGGGCTGATAAAGGAATAAGGTTGAAGGACGTTTGCGAATAGACAGTAAATAATTCGAGGGAATTTTTACTGTTGAACTGATAGGTGAACAATCCCTGGGCGTCTGCTGAGGATGGAATATAATCACCCTTCGTTTCCTGTGAACTCAAAAGATTTGTAAAACTTCGGTTCCGTGCGCCTATGATATAACTGAATTTTCTGTTTTTTGATGTGCCTTCCAGTTCAAGACCCTGTTCCAACAAGCCGATATACGCAGACCCCCCAAATTCCACAGGTTTTTTATATTGTATATCCAGTACGGAGGAAATCTTATCACCATATTTGGCCTGGAATCCTCCGTTATAAAAATTTACATTGCGGGTCATTTCAGGGTTGATAAAACTCAATCCTTCCTGCTGCGCATTACTCACCAGATACGGCCTGAAAATTTCGTAGTCATTAACATAGATTAGATTTTCGTCGTAATTACCACCCCGCACAGAATACTGTGAGGTCAACTCGTTGTTCGATCCAACATATACTTTGATAAGACTTTCAATTCCTCCGATGGGCGTGGGAATATTGATTGCATCTTTTGGATTGATACGAATAAGCCCCGCCTCTTTTCGGTCCCGCTCGTTGGTTACTGTTATGCTATCCAGTTTCGTTTCTGATCTTTCCATCCGGATAATAATATGTTCTTCTTCCTTATCATTCAGAATGAAATTCTGTTGTACACTTTTGTATCCGGTATAGGAAAAAACAAGAGCAAATGCTTTATCAACGGGAACGTGCATACGAAAAGTTCCGGAGTCGCTGCTGACAAGGCCGCTTTCCCTGCCGAGTAAAACGATCGAGACTCCTGACAAGGGTTTTTCATTTTCGTCCAAAATTTTTCCGGAAATGATTGCACCTGACTTTTGGGCAGGCAATTGTGTAAATGGGAAAAACAATAAAAATATAAATAACGTCCCCTTCATACTATCCGCTTCAGACGCCGGATGACTTCTTTTGGATCTTTCGCCTGGAATATGCTGCTGCCTGCAACGAGTATATCCGCACCGGCCTCTACTAGGTAGGATGCATTTTCAGGCGTAATACCACCATCGACTTCTATAAGAACTTCTTTTCCGGTTTTTACAATCATTTTTTTCAACTCTTTCACTTTTTCCAGCGAATGAGGGATAAATGATTGACCTCCAAAACCCGGATTCACCGTCATAACGAGCACATGATACAAATCCTCCAGAATATCTTTCAATAATTCAACCGGTGAGTGGGGATTGATAGCTACGGCTGGCTTCATGCCCAGTGATCTTATCTGTTGAATATTGCTGTGCAGGTTCCTGCATGTTTCCAGATGAACGATCAATATATCCGCTCCCGCTTTTTTAAAAGCAGGTGTCAGTTTTTCCGGCTCTTCAATCATCAGGTGAACATCACAGATTTTTTTTGTCGCTTTACGGATGTGTTCTATAACAGGAATGCCAAAGCTTATATTGGGGACAAACCTGCCGTCCATTACATCTAAATGAAACCAGTCGGCCTCGCTTTCATTAATCATGGTACAGGCATCTTCCAAATGAAGAAAATCAGATGCAAGTAGTGAAGGTGCGATCAGTGGCATGTGCGCGCTTTTTTGTTTACTTCAAACAAATGTAATGTTAGTGCGAAGGATGGGCAAATCCACTATCAAGAAGACCGATCCTTTGCTTTGCTTCGATGAAATCGGGATCCAGTGAAATGGCTTTCCTGTAATTGTTAGCGGCTTCCATGTTCCTATGCTGCGCCTCGTAACTACGTCCCAGCCAGTAATAAGCATCCGGATCTGAATTTGAAACGGTAATTGCCATGTTAAAAGTCTTCACAGCATCATTTAAATTTCCCATATGGAAATAAGATCTTCCTTTCTCGAGATAAGCATCCGTCGTTTTCCAGTCCCTCAATATGCAGGAATCAAACTGGGCTATTGCCTTCGTATACAATTTCATGTTTGAGAAATAGATACCTTTTATAAAAAAAGGATCAATTAATATGAATGCAGAATCCTGCTTCAAAATAAAATTACAAATCTGAAGCGCTTTGGGATTTCTTTGTTCAGCATACAGATGGGCAAGTTCCAGTCCGTAAGTGTCTACGCCCTGAATTGAATAAGCTTTTTGAAGGGCAGCGATCGCATCCACCGTATCTTTCATTTGTTCCAGTAGTAATGCTTTTTCATACAAAGTTTCCGGATCAAGAGAATCCTTTGTGATCATTTCATTGTAAATAAGCAACGCCTTTTCAGGTTTTCCATAGCCGGCATAAGCTTCTGCCAATAATCTCTGCACCTGTGGGTTTGATTTATACCGATCGTTTACCGACTCCAACAGCCTGATTCTTTCAGCATGTTTCCCCAAAATGGCCATATTGGATGCTAAGCGTAATGAGGCTTCAAGTGATGGCTGAAGAGACCAGGCTTTCTGAAAATCATCATATGCCAGTTCATGGGCATTTTCCTGTGTCAGGCGCATTGCTCTTCGCAAATAAAGAGAAGCTTCTGTGGGGAACTCTTTTATGCTGTCGTTGAGGGTTTTGTAATGCGGGTTAGTTTCTACCGGCGAAACGGGTGTTCCGGAATCATGCCCTTTGTTTTTGCAGGAAGTAAAAATCAAAATCAACAGCAATAACAAATAAGAGGGATATTTATGGCATGCCATCCGCAAATTTAAATCATTCCTTCCCGCTTTCGCTTTCAGATATGTAAATGCTTTAATTTCATACCAAACTATTTATATGTTTCCTGTTCTTTTGCAGATTCATAGCATATTACGCTGGGTAATATTAATACTGCTTGTTCTTTCAATTGTGCAAAGTTTTATTGGATGGATTAAAAACCGGGAACTTCGGGAGGGGGATACAAAGCTCTGGCTGTTTACAATGATATTCGCGCATACTACGCTGCTGATCGGCCTGATCCTTTTGTTTTTTGGCAGGTTCGGAATTCTTAGCAGTGGATTGCCTGAGGGAGTTAGCCTGATGAAAGACACTTTTTACCGGTTCTACTGGGTAGAACATCCATTTGGTATGGTGGTCGCAACAATATTAATTACCATTGGCAGAGCCGTCGTAAAGAAACAAATACCAGATCCCTTAAAATATAAGAGGGCATTCTGGCTTTTCCTTATTGCCCTTGTGGTAATCATTGCGGTCATTCCATGGCCTGGAAGGGAAATCATCGGCCGGGGTCTTTGAATGTGTTCTTATTCCGTTAAACGATGGGATTCACATAATTTTTTTATATTCATGCCCTCAAAATATGGCCATATGATCAGATTTCAGGACTTAAAGCCCGGTGATATTATCCAGGCAGATTTTGGCGGAAAGCGTTTTGACGGAGAAGTGACGGATATCAACCATGAAGACAAACAGATTTGTGTTCATAATGGAGACCAGGACGACTGGTTTGATGCGAATGACCTCTATCCCATACCTTTGAATGATCAACAATTAATCAAACTGGGTTTTGACAAGGTCGTAAACGAGGACAAATCAGTGAAATATATGCGCGGTCCCTTCCGGCTCATGATTCCGGCCGTAGATCAGTTTAACGAATTTGAAATCTGGTACCGGGAAGACCGGCGGCATATTCACCACCCGATAGGAGTGCATGATCTCCAGAATTTCTATCACCAAATGACAAAAGTGGATCTTAACAGGGTCTAAAACCCGGAAATTTGCCGTTTTGAACCCATTTTTTGACCTATTTCCCCGGGAACCGATTTTTATTCGATGAAATTTTATTCTTTGGCTGACTAATATTATCTTTGCGCTCCCAAAATCTATGGCTAAACAAGCGCTTATTAAACAGGATGGATCTATTGTCGAAGCACTATCCAATGCCATGTTTAAGGTGAAGCTGGAAAATGGGCATGAAATCCTGGCCACTATTTCAGGAAAAATGAGGATGCATTATATAAGAATATTGCCTGGCGATAAAGTGGGCGTGGAAATGAGTCCGTATGATCTGACAAGAGGCAGGATCATATTTAGATATAAATAAGAGTTAAACAGATAGTTTATTCTTAGCTGACAGGATAAGCAGAAATAATAAAAAGATACTTGTATGAAAGTAAGAGCATCCATAAAAAAACGCAGCGTTGATTGTAAGATCGTGCGCCGTAAGGGGAAGTTATATATCATCAACAAGAAGAATCCCCGTTTTAAACAACGTCAGGGTTAATCGGTTGATGGCCAATTGAAAATTAAAGTAACCATTTAAAATCAGAAAAGCCCGAGGCTAACAGCTTCAGGCCTTCAGCTTAAAAAGTAAAAGATGGCGCGTATTGCCGGAGTAGACTTACCAAAAAATAAAAGAGGCGAAATCGGTCTTACCTATATCTTCGGAATAGGGCCGTCAACAGCCAAGTACATTCTTTCCAAAGCGGGAATCAATTTCGATAAGAAAGTGTCACAATGGAATGATGATGAACTAAATGCTATTCGTAATATAATTACCAATGAACTGAAAGTTGAAGGTGCCTTGCGTTCTGAAGTTCAGATGAGTATCAAACGTCTGTTGGATATTGCCTGTTACAGAGGCGTTCGTCATCGTAAGGGATTACCCGTCAGGGGTCAGCGCACACGTACCAATAGTCGTACGCGTAAAGGAAAAAGAAGAACAGTGGCAGGAAAGAAGAAAGCGCCTAAGAAGTAGCACGTTGTTCGTCTTTAGACGAACAAATTTTGCATAGCATCGTTCAAGAATCAATACCGGATACGGGATGCACGGGGAGGATTGATTCGATCCCGACAAATCGGGGAATTTTAATAACCAGATTACCTATTTCGAAAAATGGCAAAAGCACAACAGGTTACCAGCGCAAAGGCGGCTGCGAAAAAAAGAGTGGTTAAGGTAGATGCATATGGAGACGCGCATATTTCTGCCAGTTTCAACAACATCATTATCAGTATTACCAACAAGAACGGACAGCTTATTTCATGGAGCAGCGCCGGTAAAATGGGCTTTAAGGGTTCCAAAAAAAACACGCCTTACGCTGCACAAATGGCCTCCGCTGATGCTGCAAAAACAGCTTTGGATGCGGGGTTGAAAAGAGTCGATGTTTTTGTGAAAGGGCCGGGATCCGGAAGAGAAAGCGCGATCCGTTCCCTGGCAAATAATGGAATTGAAGTAGTCATGATCAAAGACGTTACCCCTTTGCCACACAATGGGTGTCGTCCTCCAAAGAAGAGAAGGGTTTAATAATTTGAAGGATTTTGAATTTGAGAACTTCTAAATAATTTCTCGAATTTTCAAATCTTCTGATTCATATGTTTTTTAATCAAGCTGGACAGAATTCAATTTTAAGATTTTTTATAATCCTGTCCGGGTACTCAAAAATCTGACACAAACTATGGCACGTTACACAGGTCCAAAGACAAAAATTTCCCGGAAATTCGGTGAACCGATTTTAGGGAATGGCAAATGGTTAACAAAAACCAGCAATCCTCCAGGTCAGCACGGCGCAACCAAAAAGCGTAAAACACTCGGAGAATATGCGATCCAGTTAAAAGAAAAACAAAAAGCAAAGTACACTTATGGAGTGCTCGAACGGCAATTCCGTAAGACTTTTGATGAAGCTTCCAGAAAAAAAGGTGTGACAGGTGAAAACCTGATTCGTCTGTTGGAATCCAGACTGGATAATACTGTTTATCGTTTGGGAATTGCTATTTCCCGCCCGGGAGCACGTCAGTTGGTTTCCCATAAACACATAACCGTAAACGGTGAAGTGGTAAATGTTCCCTCTTTCCAGTTAAAACCCGGAGACGTTATTGGATTAAAAGAGACTTCCCAGGCAAATGCAGGAATTACCAGTGCTGCCAAAGGTAAAAATAACAGGATCAACTGGCTTGACTGGAATGAAAATGAAATGAAAGGAACATTTATATCTTATCCTGAAAGGGAAAGTATTCCGGAGAATATCAAAGAGCAACTGATCGTGGAATTGTACAGTAAATAAACGTAAGCATTCATCATTCGTAAATCGAAAATTTAAATATGGCCATTTTAAATTTCCAGAAACCAGACAAAATCATACTTCAAAAAGCAACTGATTTCGAAGCACAATTCGAATTCAAGCCTTTGGAGCCCGGTTACGGTGTAACCATAGGTAATGCACTTCGCAGGGTATTACTTAATTCTTTGGAGGGATACGCAATCATCGGTGTGAAAATCGAGGGTGCAGACCATGAATTCGCCACTTTAAAAGGTGTTACGGAAGACGTGGTTGAAATTATTCTGAATCTGAAACAGGTTCGTTTCAAGAAGAAGGTGGACCATGAAGTGGCACAGGAAAAAATCACGCTCAGCCTCAAGAACAAAACCGAATTCACCGCGGCCACCATCGGAGAAGTATTACCCAGTTTCGAGGTGATGAACCCCGGACTGCAGATCTGCACGATGGATGCCTCCGCCAGGCTGGATATTG
>DASXKM010000680.1:0-7387 GCA_036496825.1 Puia sp.
CGATTGCACACGGTCTTCAGGGCAGAAGAATCAGCAGCACACCTTCTTTCACAGATGAATTCAACGAAAATGCAAAAGTGGCTGTAGATATTATCGTGGATGCATCGGGCAATGTAACCAGCGCTGAATACCAGCCAAAAGGATCTACGACGGCAGATGCCAGCTTAAAAGCCATTGCTATCCGGAAAGCACACCAGGTGAAGTTTAACAGCGGGTCCGATGAATCCAACGGCACCCTGATTTTCAATTTCAAATTGAAAAACTAGTCTTCCAATCCAAAAACATTTTTCCGGCAGGGAATAGTTTCTTTTGTATCCGGAAGAACTGTGAGCAACCCCCTTTTTTGCATGATCGTATTCACCGATAAACTAATATTGCAGGGATCAATCCGGGGCAAAACCCCGTAAACGAATTATCCTGGGATTCGCAGACGAATATCATGTTTTGAAGATCATTGTGATGTTTCTTGTTTTAACCGCACTTATCTGCTTCTGGTGAAAAATGTAATGATTGTATCGCTGATGCTGCTATCAGAAATTGCGCGGTCGCAGGTTTCCGATCCTAATCTCCCACATATCAAATCGATCGATGCCGAGTGCAACAGTAAAGTATTGGTCGTTGTTGTCAGTAAGGGCATACGATGCGGCACCCTTTCCATCGATGGGTCTGAATTTACGATTACTCCATTGTTTGGTTCCATTTCAACCACATCCGCCAATAGCTGTGTATTTGGAACTGAAATAGACACAGTTTGGATCACTATGAGTGATCCCCAACCAGCGGGCGATTATAAGCTGACCATAAAAAAAGGGAGTGATGATAATACACTGGTGGATCTGGAAGGAAACGAGATTCCGGATGGCGAAAGTTTTGACTTTACCGTTTTTCCGCCCATCCCCACTCCGATGGACAGCCTCGCACCTTTTGACTGCGGCCCCCACATATTGCATCTTATTTTTCCGGATCTGATCAGTTGCAATTCGATTTCACCTGATGGTTCAGATTTCCAAATTTCAGGAACAACCAATGCACATATCATAAAAGCGGAGGGAAGTTGTGACAATCAGTTTACACGGGTCATTCATGTTACCCTTGACAGTCCACTCGTAAAAGCCGGAAATTATCAGATCACACTGGTTCGTGGCAGTGACCTCAACGCCCTTATCAATCATTGTGGAACAGAAACGCCACCGGGTGCCAGTCTTTCTTTCCAAACCCTGGATACCGTTTCGGCTCTCTTTAGTTATGATATCACATATAGTTGTACAAAAGATACCATCCTGCTGCATTATTTTCCAGCAGGCGCAATCAGCTGGCAGTGGATGATGGATTCTTCCTTTACGAGCAACTCTTTAAATCCTTTCATCATTGAAAATAAATTCGGACCGAGATACATTCAGCATATTGTATCGAATGGCAGTTGCAGTGATACAGTAACCGAAGTCGTCAATCTGGACAATTCCTTAAAGGCGGCTTTCCTGGCACCCACTGAAATTTGCCCAAAAGATCTGGTCACTTTTCAAAATACGAGTATTGGTGATATTGAGTCCTGGTACTGGAATTTCGGTGACGGATCATCCAGTAGTCTGGAGACGCCGGAAGGTCACCGGTTTCCGGATTCAGGGAATGATGCTACTTATCGTGTCATTTTGATAGTTCAAAATAACCTGAACTGTTCTGATACGAGCGTTACTCTTATTAAAAAAATGCAAAGTTGCTATATAACCGTACCCAATGCTTTTACTCCAAATGGTGATGGCAAAAATGATTATTTATATCCGTTGAATGCATTCAATGCAATCGCATTGGATTTCAGAGTGTATAACCGCCTCGGACAAATAGTATTTGAAACGCGGGACTGGACAAAGAAATGGGATGGAAACATAAACGGACATCCGCAAACCACCGGTACCTACGTCTGGATATTGACTTATACGGATGGACTGTCAGGAAAAAAAATATCTCAGCAGGGAACGACTGTATTGATTCGATAATCTTATTTGATAGCATGAAAATAAAATATTTACCAGGACTAATTTTTATTTTCCTATTGAACGGATGCGAGGAATCCAGACAGGCCTATTATTTAAGTCCTGATAATTCCAATTCAAACCCGTACCACCCGATTCCGCTTCATTCAGATTCGACGGGCCACGCATTTTATGTTAACGGAGGATATTATATCGGCGGTGCAAATTATTTTGATTGTGACCAGGTGTCGGCTGGACAACTAAGTATTCAGCGGAGCGACAATTTTGGCATCATTCAGGCATATTATAGCGCGAATCTGAACCTGGGTGCTTATAATATTGCCGATTACTATAATTGCCACTACCACTATTCCGGCGGCCTTTTTGCATCACTTCCGATCCCGGATGATACCCTTTATCATGTCCCGGATAAAGGCCGGTTTTTTGGAAGTTACGGAGGTTCCGGTGGAATAAATGTTGTATTAAGTTCCCGTAATCACGAATGGAGAGCGATTGGAGTTGAAGCTAGTGTCCAGAATGAGTTCGGAAATTATTCAGACTTCAGAAAAAGTCTCCCCGATTCGGCTGCCAATGTAATTTTCAGAAAGACTCTGACAACAAGCTTTGGACTCTTTACCGACATCATATGGAAAACCAGACATGATATGGTTTTCGGATTTAAATTCTCCGGTGGCTGGATACTTAATCCGAAAACCAACTATGATCATTTTGTCACTGACATCAAAGCAACTAAAAATATTTTACCGCTCACTTATTTTTCTCCCTGTTTTCACGCAACCAGAGAAAAAATTACAGGATTTATCCAGGTGAATTTCGGAAGTTACGCAGATGGCTTCCAGATGGGATTTAGTTACAGGCTTGGAAAGAAGTAATTGGGGGGTGAATAAGCATGTCGGTATCTTTTTCATTTTATCCGATTGAATTACCATCCGATACCATAATCCTCTCCGTAATTGCTGCTGCCTCCCCAAAATGTTCCGTGATTCCAATCGTAATAAATCGCATTGATGGGTCCGCTGGTCCGGTCTGCAAACCGCAAAGTATAGCCCATGGATTTGAGATCTTTTCTGACCGAGGAATCAGTTTTACTATTCAATAAAATGAAGCCGGGCCGGGGTTGCCGGTCGACTCTTTTGTCGCCACCCAGAGAAAGCCAGAGTTGGTCTGTGTTCATATTGGCTGCCTCCACTGACTGTTGAACGGTCATTTTAAACTCGACCATATTTAAAAAAAACTGCAGCAGATTTTGATCTTGTGTGTCTCCTCCCTGTACCGCGAAGGATAGAAACGGTTTGCCGTCTTTCATGGCAAGTGAAGGCGTTAGGGTTACCCTGGGTTTTTTATACGGTTCCAATACATTGTATGGATTCAGTGTAGAGTCCAGAACAAAACTCTGCATGCGCTGACTCATCCCGATTCCGGTATTACCCGCGATACAGGCCGGAAGCCAGCCTCCGCTGGGCGTTACGGATACTACCCAGCCCGCCGAATCACAAGCTTCGATGGAAGTAGTGCCACGCCAGAGTCTGTCTTCATATAGCGCTTCGCTTTCGGGGTTTGACATGGTAGACCCCATGCGGAAAGCAACATCTGCATCGCTTACAATTTCTTTCGCTGAATTTAATTCACCGTCGTTAAACACCGCATCCCGGGAATTATTAGCCGGCCAGCCATTACCAAATCTTGATTTCAATAATGCGGTGTGGGGATTTAATTTTCCTTCGAATGGATATGGATCGCCCGGTGCAGCCGTGCTGTCATTATGGTCGTATTGAATGCTGGCTGCTCTCGTTTTCGCGTAATCCTTGTTGAGCAGCCCCTGTATTGGTTCGCCGGGCTGGAAATATGGATCGCCATAATAAAAATCCCTGTCAGCAAACGTAAGATTCATCGTCTGATAAAGAGTGTGAATATATTTCGCACTATTATATCCCATGGCCCGCAGATCGATATTCTCCAGGATATTCAGGCTTTGAAGTAAGACAGGCCCCTGCGACCACTGTTGCAGTTTATAAACTTCTATCCCTTTATAATTTACGTGTAAGGGTTCTTCTTCCAGGGGTTTCCATCGGGCGAGATCCTCCATACTGATCAGACCTCCCTGTTCCTGACAACCCCTGACAAATTCCCTTGCAATATCACCTTTGTAAAAGCGGTCATAGGCGGCATAAATTGCTTCCTTACGTGACTTATTTTTTTTTAGTGCCTGATCTTCGGCCTCGATCATTTTTGTAAGTGTGGCAAGTAAATCCTTCTGAACAAAAATTTCTCCGGGTTCCGGTGCTTCTCTTTTTTCACCCGGATGTGTCAGAAAGACTTTACTGCTATAGGGCCATTGTTTAATTCTTGAAACCCCTTTTTGCATATTATTTGAGACCTGTGCATCTATCGGGTAACCGGCAGCCATTTGCATTGCCGGTGCCAGCACCTGCTTCAGACTCATTGTTCCATATTCAGCCAGCATATAACAAAGCCCTCCGGGTGTACCCGGAGTAACAGCTGCCAGAGGTCCGTATTCCGGTGGAAAATAATATCCTTTCGATTTATAGAAAGAAACGGTGGCTGCCCCCGGTGCGAATCCCAAAGCATCGATGGAAATTACTTTCTTCGTTTTTGGATTGTAAATGATGGCCTGTGTTTCACCACCCCAGCTTAGAACTGCCCACTGGGTACACATGGAGGCAAGCATCGCACAGGCGGCGTCAACTGCATTTCCTCCCTGTTGAAAAATCTGCGCTCCCGATTCAGCACCCAAAGGCTTGCCCGTAATCGCCATCCAGTGTTTACCATGTAAGGGCGGTTTTTGTGTTTGTTGTGCAAACAATTTTCCAAATCCAAACCATAAAATAATCAGGGCAATATATTTCATGTAAATGTTTATTGTTTTAAAGTTAAGAAATCCGGACTGTTTTGCAGATCGCCTGTAGTTTGATACTGATCATTGAACCGTATTGCCAATGAAATGGCTTTGAGCTTTGCACTTTAAGCCTTAGACCTAAACAATTAACTTTACCAAAAAAAGTGCATGTCTACGACCATCAAATGTCCGAATTGCCGTCATGAGTTTGCGATGGAAGAAGCAGTCTCCGAACAATATAAAAAGGATCTGCGTGAGCAGATGATCAGTTTCACCAGAAAAAAAGAGGAGGAATTTCAGAAAAAAGATATTGAGCTTTCAAAAAAACTTCAGGAGCAGGAAGTTATTTTTCAACAAAAATTCAACGAGGAAAAAAAACTCATCCAGCAAAAACTGGAAGAAGATATTCGCAAAAGCATCCACCATGATTTTGAAAACCGCCTGACGATTCTTAAACAATCCAATGAGGAGCAACAGGAGAAATTAAAAACAGCAAGACAAAAAGAGCTTGAATTTCTGCAAAAAGAACAAGCCCTGAAGACCAGGGAAGAAGAATTGGAAATTTCCATGCAAAGGAAAATTCAGGAAGAGAGGTTAAAAATTGCCGACGAATTCAGACGCAACGAAGAGCACAAAAATCAATCAAGGGAAACGGATTTCCAACTTCAGCTAAAGGAAAAAGAAAAACAACTGGAGGATCAGCGGCGACTCATAGAAGAAATGAAACGAAAAGCCGATCAGGGCTCCATACAATTGCAGGGGGAAGTACAGGAACTCGCTCTTGAAAAATTACTACAGGAAGCATTTCCATTTGATCTGGTTGAACCTGTTGGAAAAGGAATACGGGGTGCGGACTGTACGCTGACAATCCGCAATTCCACCGGACAGGAGTGTGGTAAAATCATTTACGAAAGTAAGCGTACCAAGAATTTTGAACCAGACTGGGTTGATAAACTTAAGACTGATATGCGGCAGCAAACTGCACAAGTTGCTGTATTGGTCACAAGGATTATGCCCCGGGAAATGAGCTGTTTTGGAGAAAAAAACGGTGTGTGGATTTGTAGCTTTTCAGAAGTGAAGGCGCTGACGGAAGTCTTACGGGATGGCGTGATCAGAATTTTCCAGGCTTCAAAAAATCAACAGAACAAGGGCGATAAAATGCAGCTGCTTTACGATTATCTCACCAGCAGCGAATTCAGTGAGCAATGGAAAGCGATCAGGGAAGGATTCTCTTCGATGAAAATGTCAATTCAACGGGAAAGGGATATGATGGAAAGGCTTTGGAAGACCCGGGAAAAGCAACTGGAAAAAGTATTGCTGAATGCAGCCCATATCAAGGGTTCCATGGAAGGAATTTCAGGTCAGGAGGATTTTAATATGAACCTGATAGACGATACGGATGAGATTTTGGGGATAGAATAATTTGTTGACGGTTGGCGGTTGACCGTTGATCGTTGATCGTTTATCGTTGCTGGGTGAAAACGAAAGTTAAAACCAGATCGTCAAATAATTTGTAATAGATAGAAAGTGGAACGAAGTCCTGTTTCCTGAATTCAAAAGATAGTTTACCAAACCCGTCGGACCGGATAAAATAAGGTTGCACCCAGCAGATATGCTGTTTAAAATTCACATTACCCAGGCTGTACCATTTGAAAATGGTTTCCTTTGCACTCCATAACAAAGTGAGCTGACGTAACCGATGACCCGATTTCTCTATGCCTTCGAAGGCGATGGCGGATTCCTGTTCCGATAAAAACTTAGTCCTGATTTTTTCGATTGTCGGACTGGCCTTCTCCACATCCACTCCCACCCGGCTGGTACTGCTTACGATCGCTGCCGCATAATGGCCGAAATGTGAGATGGAAAAATGATATTTTTCATCTTCCAGATACGGCTTTCTGGTGTCGGCAATCAGAATTTCTTCCAGCGGAAAATCGGGGAATAATTTTGTGAGGAGAAAGCGACCCGCTAGGTGCTGAAGTCTTTTCTGGGCGTGGCTGACATCCCGCTTCAGCGGCACTTTCTGAAGAAAAAAAAATTCATCCTCCGTAATATGCCAGATGCCCAGTTTGGTGGTTTCGTTGATATTATGTTGATAAAATAAGGGCATCACAAAAAAGCTTAATGCGAAATTCGCTGCGGTTTATCTGCTGTGGGTAAACAAATAAACAAATAAACTGTCATAAGAATGATTTTATCTGATAAGCGTATTATGGAAGAGATGGAAAAGGGAACAATCAAAATTGTACCTTATGACCGGGCCTTTCTGGGAAGCAATTCCTATGACGTTCATCTGGGTCCTGTGCTGGCTACCTATCGGGAACATATTCTGGATGCGAAAAAACATAATGAAATTGAATATTTTGAAATTCCGGAAGAAGGATTTGTCCTCTACCCGCATATATTCTATCTGGGGGTAACGGCTGAATATACCGAAACACATGAACAGGTACCCTTTCTGGAAGGCAAGTCTTCGACCGGCCGGCTGGGAATCGATATTCATGCCACAGCCGGCAAGGGCGATGTTGGTTTTTGCGGA
>DASXKM010000681.1:0-6872 GCA_036496825.1 Puia sp.
ACAGCGATCTCGTCATCGCGGGTGAAATTTATTTGCAGATCAGGCAAAATCTGGTGGTAAATCCGGGAATCACATTGAAGGATATTAAGGAAGTGCATTCCCATCCAATAGCCATCCTGCAGTGCATGGATTTTTTGAACCAATTTGACTGGAAATTGGTTGAAACGGAAGATACCGCGCTGAGTGCAAAGCACATTCATCAGAGAAAGAGCAAACATATCGCAGGCATTGCCAGTAGTCTCGCGGCAAGATTATTTCAACTGGAAATGATCGCGCCGGATATACATACAATGAAAAATAATTACACCCGCTTCCTGATTCTGTTGCGAAAAGAAGATATTGAACCTGTGAAAGACGCCAATAAAGCTTCGGTTACTTTTCAAACGGATCATTCACGGGGAAGTCTCGCCAAAGTACTCACGCTAATTGCGGATGCAGGCATCAATCTGAGTAAACTGCAATCTTACCCAATACCCGGAAGCGACTGGAAATACAGTTTCCATGCGGATATGGAATTTGAAAACACCGTTGAATTTGAAAATGTAATTGAAATCATACGTCCCGCCATTTCAGATTTAAAGATATATGGTGTTTACAGGAAAGGGATAAATGCATGAATGGTTATAAACTTTAAGACACAATCTTAAAAAATGAACACAGCCAAAAGACTCGACGGAATTGGAGAGTATTACTTCTCCAAAAAGTTGCGGGAGATCGAAGATCTTAACCGTGAAGGAAAAAATATCATCAGTCTTGGTATTGGAAGTCCGGATCAACCACCACATCCTGAGGTGATCCGTATTCTACAGGAAGAGAGCAGTAAACCCAATACGCATGCCTATCAGAGTTACAAAGGATCTCCGGTTTTAAGAAAAGCCATGGCAGCATGGTATAAAGAATGGTATCAGGTAGAATTGAATCCGGATCTGGAAATACTTCCTTTGGCCGGATCTAAGGAAGGCATAATGCATATTTGCATGACTTATATAAATCCCGGAGATATCGTTTTGATTCCAAATCCCGGTTATCCAACATATCAGAGCGCAGCAAAGTTGGCAGGAGCGAATATTGTAAACTATGAATTGTCGGAAGAAAATGGATGGTTGCCTGATTTTTCAGAGTTAACAGATCTAATAAAATCAAAACAGGGATCTCAGGAATCAATACTGATGTTTGTGAATTATCCGCAAATGCCGACGGGAAGATTGCCATCCAAAAAACTTTTTGATGACCTTATCGCGTTTGCCAGGGAAAATCAGATTTTGCTCGTGCATGATAATCCTTACAGTTTTATTCTGAATGATGAACCGATGAGCATTTTACAAACCGGCGGGTTAAGTGATCATGTGATCGAACTAAATTCACTCAGCAAGTCTCACAATATGGCCGGCTGGCGGATTGGTATGATGCTGGCGACGACCGGACATATTGAAAATGTACTTCGATTTAAGAGTAACATGGACAGTGGAATGTTTCTCCCCGTACAGCTGGCAGCGGCCAAAGCCTTATCGCTTCCCGCTTCCTGGTATGATGACGTAAATAAATTATATCGGCAACGTAAAAAAGTAGTCGAGGATATGCTGGAATTAATGGATTGTGATTTTTCCAGAAAGCAGGCCGGATTATTTGTCTGGGCGAAAGTGCCAACCGGTATCAAGGACGGATATGCACTGAGTGACCTTCTGTTATACAAAGCGAATGTGTTCATTACCCCCGGTGGAATATTTGGAAGTGCCGGGAATAATTATATCCGGGTAAGTTTATGTGCAGCGGAAGATAAAATAAAGGAAAGTTTGGAGAGAATAAAAAAAGCAGGATTCATTAAACCAAAACAACATGTTTAATACAGTTACCATTGTTGGAGTAGGCTTAATCGGAGGATCATTTAGTCTTGCATTGAAAGATCAAAAACTGGTGGGTAAGGTAATTGGAGTAAGCCGCAGCGGTGCAACGGCTCAAAAGGCATTGGAACTTGGAATTGTAGATGAGGTGTTACCGCTGGAAGAGGCGGTGAAACAAAGTGATTTAATATATCTGGCCATCCCGGTTGATGTAACCCTGCCGGTCATGAAGACCATCCTCGACCTGATGAATTCAAATCAAATTGTGATTGATGCAGGATCGACCAAGAATGCTCTTTGCAAATTTGTTTCTGATCATCCAAAAAGGAGCCGGTTTGTGGCTTCACACCCAATGTGGGGTACTGAATACAGCGGACCGGAAGCCGCAGTTCATGATGCTTTTCGCGGACGAACCTGCGTAATCTGCGAAAGGGAGAAATCTGATTCCGATGCATTGGATCAGGTAGAAAAAGTGTATTCAATCCTGGGCATGTCTCTCGTAAATATGGATGCTGAAAGTCATGATATTCATGCCGCATATGTTAGTCACATATCGCATATCACCTCATTTGCACTGGCAAATACTGTTCTTGAAAAAGAAAGAGAAGAGGATGCCATTTTTGAACTAGCCGGTGGAGGTTTTGAGAGTACCGTTCGTTTGGCGAAGAGTAGTCCTGCTATGTGGGGTCCGATATTTATGCAAAACCGGGAAAATGTATTGGATGTCTTAAATGAACATATAATGCAGTTGCGCAAATTCAAAAGTTGTCTGGAAAAGGAAAATTATATTTATCTGCAGGAACTGATGGAAAATGCCAATAAAATAGGCAGAATACTGAAATAAGCCCAAAGCTGAAAGCCCAAAGCTGAAAGCCTAGACCTTTAGGGGAGAGATTAGTTTGCAGCGTTATTGAGAATATTAAATAGGATACCTGAAACAAAACAGATAAATAAACAGGGTTTAAACCCATAGAAGACGATAAGCGTTACGCGTTGAGCTTTAGCCTTTAAAACGTACCTTTGCGCAAAATTTCAGAACAGTATGAGTACATTTGAAGGGCTTGGATTACGCGATGAACTGTTGCAGGCTGTGACAGCATTAGGGTATTCCATTCCTACCCCCATTCAGGAGAAGGCCATTCCCGTGCTGGTCAGCGGCACAAAAGACCTGGTAGGTCTGGCTCAAACGGGAACAGGCAAAACTGCGGCATTTGGGCTTCCCCTCCTGCACCTTCTCAAGACAGAGCATCGTATTCCCCAGGCCCTGGTCGTTTGTCCGACCCGTGAGCTTTGTATGCAGATCGTGTCAGAACTGGAGCTTTTTAAAAGATTTATGTCTGGTGTGCAGGTATTGGCGGTTTATGGAGGTACATCCATTGGCATGCAGATCAGGGATTTGAAAAGAGGCGTCCAGATAGTCGTTGCAACGCCGGGTCGCCTGATCGACCTGATTGAAAGAAAAGCAATCAACCTCGAGGAGATTAAATATGTTGTATTGGATGAGGCCGATGAAATGCTCAATATGGGTTTTCAGGACGACATCGAATTCATTCTTCAGAATACGCCTAAAAGAGATGCCACCTGGTTATTCAGCGCAACGATGCCTCCTGAAATCAGACGTGTAAGCCGTAAGTATATGAAGGATCCCATGGAGATTACCGTGGGCAAAATGAATACGGCAAATAAAAATATTGATCATCAATATTTTATTACGAATGCTCATCACCGTTACGAAGCATTGAAACGGATGATCGATTTTAATCCGGGTATTTATGGAATCATTTTTACCCGAACCAAAGCAGATGCGCAAGGTATTTCTGAGAAACTCACAAGGGAGGGATATGATATTGACGCTTTACATGGTGATCTGACACAGCAGCAAAGGGATAAAGTGATGGGGGAGTTCAGGGAAAAATCTCTTCAGCTGCTAATTGCTACTGATGTTGCCGCGCGTGGTATTGATGTGGTGGGGATTACACATGTTATAAATTATGAATTGCCTGATGATGTGGAGGTATACACGCATAGAAGCGGAAGAACCGGCAGAGCAGGCAATACGGGTGTTTGTCTATCCATTATCAATTCGAGGGAACTTGGGAAAATTCGCCAGATAGAGCGAATGGTTCAGGTACCTTTTCACAAGGTGGAAATTCCCACTGGAAAAGATGTTTGCCGCAAGCAGTTTTTTCATTTTATGGATAAATTGTTGTCAGCTGATATCAGTCATGGTGACTATGAAACCTATGTTCCCATGCTGGAAGAGAAATTTGCTGACGTGAGCAAGGAAGAAATATTAAAAAGGGTTGCATCAAAGGAATTCTCAAGATTTTTAAAATATTATGAGAATGCGGAAGATCTGAATGTTCGCGCCGTTTCAAGGGACAGAGACAGGGAATCTGTTTCGCGGGGTCACAGAGAACGAATCCCCATTGGGGGAAACCGGAAGGAACCATCACGCCCGGCATCCAGTTTTTCACCCGGTAACGGTGATTTTGTAAAACTTTTTGTAAATCTCGGTACCAAGGATGGTTTTTACAAAGCAAGTTTTTTACAGTTTGTTCTTGACATGAGTGATTTACGAAAGGATGTTTTAGGAAAGATTGATATGAAGGAAATGAACAGCTGGATTGAGATCGATAAAAATGCGGCTCCTCAGATGATACGTTCTATTGATGGAAAGAATTATAAAGGACGAAGAATCAGGATGAATGATGCGAATTCAAGATGATTTGACGATTATAAAATTGTAATAAAGTGATCACACCACATCATTAAAAGTTATACAAACCAATACTCATGGTAGCGACTAAGACAATGAAAGAATTAACGCAGGAGGCCTGGATCAAACGTCCTTTGATCATCTCGGGTCCCTGTAGCGCAGAAACTGAAGAACAGGTCATGAAGACGGCGGTACAATTACAGGAGACCGGTAAGGTAGATATCATGCGGGCAGGCATTTGGAAACCTAGGACCCGTCCGGGAAGTTTTGAAGGTATTGGTACTAAGGGTCTCGCCTGGCTACAGAAAGCGCGTGAAACGACAGGAATTCCGGTGGCCGTTGAAGTTGCAACTGCCAAACAGGTTGAGGATGCTCTTCACTTTGACATAGATATACTCTGGATTGGTGCGCGTACGACTGTTAATCCATTTAGCGTTCAGGACGTAGCTGATGCCCTGAGAGGAGTGGATGTTCCGGTTTTGATAAAAAATCCGATTAACCCCGATTTGGAACTTTGGATCGGAGCCGTTGAACGTGTTGCCAAAGCAGGCATTAAACAAATCGGACTCATCCACAGGGGTTTCAGTTCCTACGGCAATACTGAATACCGCAACGCGCCCATGTGGCACCTGGCCATAGAAATGAAGCGTCGTCACCCGGGTATGCTATTTATCAATGATCCTTCTCATATTTGTGGACGAAGGGATATTCTCCAGGATGTGGCACAAACCGCCATTGACCTCGATTTTGACGGACTGATCATTGAAAGCCATGTCGATCCTGATAAAGCATGGAGTGATGCCAAACAGCAAATTACGCCTGCCAGATTGGGAGAAATGCTTTCCAATATCAGATGGCGCCGTGAAGATGTCGCTTCTGAAGAATATCACGCAAACCTTGAGAAATTAAGGCAGCAGATCAACCAGCTCGATGATGAACTTATGCAGATTATTGGTGAAAGGATGAAAATTTCTGAAAAAATCGGACAGTATAAAAAGGAAAACAATATAACGATTCTGCAAACAAACCGCTGGAATGCCATTTTGGAAAGAGCTTTTAAGAAGGGCGATAAACTGGGCCTCAGCCAGGAATTCATAACCAAATACTTTGATGCCGTGCATATGGAAAGTATCAATCACCAGAATAAAGTAATGAACTCTTAGAAAAAACGATTCATGCTGAAAAAGACCTTTTCATTTGCTGCTTCCAAAACCACTTGTTATTTTGATGCATCTTTTGCTCAAATCGGAAGCCTGGTCGAGAAAGACAGGTCTATATTTATTACTGACCAGCATGTATATGATCATCATAAAAAATTCTTCAAGGGGACCAAATTTATCCAGATACCGGCTGGAGAATCCTTTAAAGTTCAATACATCGTTGATACCATTATTGACCAGCTCATAAGCTTTGGTGCCGATCGCCAGACAACGCTGATTGGAGTGGGAGGCGGCGTGGTAAGCGATATCACGGGTTATGTAGCCTCTGTTTATATGCGCGGTATTCCGTTCGGATTTGTTCCCACATCGATTCTTGGCATGGTGGATGCTTCTATCGGTGGTAAAAACGGTATTGATGTAGGCAATTATAAAAATATGGTGGGTGTGATACGCCAGCCAGGATTTCTATATTATGATGTATCGTTGTTGCAATCACTGCCGATGGAAGAATGGGTCAATGGATTTGCAGAAGTTATTAAACATGCGGCAATAAAAGATGCCACACTTTTCCGGGACCTTGAAAAAAATTCGATCAACGGCTACCGGAAGAATAAAACTGCTCTCAGTGATCTGATCCGTAGAAACGTTATGATTAAATCGGCCGTAGTGCAGAAAGACGAGTTTGAAAAATCTGAACGCCGGATATTGAATTTTGGGCATACCCTGGGGCATGCGGTAGAAAATGTTTATCATCTTCCGCATGGCCACGCGATTTCCATAGGCATCAAAGCGGCTTGTCTGATTTCAGAAGAAATGCTCAATTTCAAAGAAACAGCCCGGGTGACCAATTTGCTTCAGCAATACGGGCTTCCCATCGATATACCGGTGGACTTTGGTAAGGTTGTTGAAATCATGCGCATGGATAAAAAGAAAACGAGGGACACCATGCACTATGTGTTGCTTGAGAAACTCGGTAAAGCAATCATCAAACCGATTCCCATGAGCCATCTTGAAAAGCTTCTCTATTCCATTGCCCGAGCCAGATAAAATAAGATGAACGTTACAATCTCGCCATCCGTTATTCAGGGGAGCCTGCAGGCGCCTGCATCCAAAAGCTCCATGCAAAGAGCTTGTGCCGCTGCGTTGGTTTCG
>DASXKM010000682.1:0-4769 GCA_036496825.1 Puia sp.
ACCAAACCTGGATTTAAACCGTGCACTGTTAAAAAGCATCAGTGCCTGTAGTGCCTTCGTGTCGCTGTTTACCAACGAACTGTCCAGCAGAGATTTATTGATCAGTAATGCCTCTTCACATAATTCCTCTCTCAGGAGTTCATTTCCTGCAGACGATTTGTAACCCTCATTAAAAATCAGGTATATCACTTTATGCACACTGGGCAGGCGCGACTTTAATTCATCTGCTGCCGGTTCCTCCAGAATAATTTTTTCATCCCTTATTTTTTGTCTGGCCCGTACGAGGAGTTTATCAACGCCATCGATGGACATGCCGAGACTTTTAGCAATGGCTTCTACTTTCAGATTGATCACATATTTCAAAGTAATGACGACCTGCGTCTTGGGCGCCAGGTCCGGATGGGCACAGGCAAAAAGCAATTTCAGTTGGTGATCATCCAGGATGGATTCTGAAAATCCGTTCTCCACTTCAACCGTATTCAGATTTTCGGTGAGCGTGCCGATATTTTCCGTGAGTGGCCGGATGCGTTTTTCTTTCTTGAAAAGGTTCAGTGCCTTGTTCCTGCAGACAGTATAAATCCATCCGGACTTGTTATCGGGAATTCCGTTGGCCCTCCAGCTGACAAGTGCAGCGGTAAAGGAATCCTGTACAATATCTTCAGCCGTTTCCGGATCAATATCTTTTGACATGAAAAGAACAGAAGCGACCATCTGGCCAAACCGCTCTTTGTATAAATTATTCACTTCCTGCTGAACCGTGTCCATGGCTGAAATATATACTATGATCGGGTACAAATATCAGTGATTTATACCTCTGCAAAAATGACTACCTGATTATCTCAACCCCGCGAATCACATCATCAAATTTTTAATTTACATTAGTTGTCTAAACCCCGATCCAGATGAATTTCAGATTGATTTGCTTTCTCGCGGCCTTAACCGTTTTGTTTTTCTGTCAATCCGCATCCGCACAAAAGAATCCTGTTTCAATATCCTCTCTTACAAAGGATCAATCACTGTATGGTTTTAAGTGCACAGCTGTCTATCTCAATGATGCGGATAAACCCATGGGCGCAAGATTTGTCCATCAGGGCACCGGTTTTATTTTCGATCTGCTGCAAATCGAATCGGTACCACAGACTTTTATCTACGTAAACAGTTTTCCTGTCTCCGACAGGGGGGAACCGCATACACAGGAGCATCTCCTGATCACGAAAGGGAACAAGGGACATGAACTGAATACCCGGGAAGGTATGTCACTGGCGGTGTCCAATGCTTTTACCGCGCAGATTCATACAGTTTATAATTTCAATACAGGTGCCGGACCGGAAGTTTTTTACATGCTTTTCGAAAAATATATGGATGCCCTTCTTTATCCTGATTACACCAACGAGGAAGTCAGACGGGAAGTGCGCAACTGGGGCGTTACGCAATCCCCTGATAAAAAATTAGGGATAGAAGAAAAGGGAGCGGTTTACAACGAGATGTCGAGTTCGATGAATAATCCCTATTACATTCTATACGATTCAATGGGAAGAATGATGTATGGTAATGCACATCCGCTTTCATATAATGCGGGCGGCCTGCCGGCCGGGATCAGGGTAATGACAGAAAAAGATATTGCAAAATTTCACAAGGATAATTACTGGCTCGGAAATATGGGAGCGATCTCTTCGCTGCCCTCCGACATGGAGCTGGGAACTGTGCTGGACCATATGAATCATATTCTTATTAAACTCGATCAGTCGGCATCACACGGCGAACATATAATGGCGCATTTGCCGCCGCCCATGCCGGTGGAAACGGGCAGAATATCTGTGATAGATGTTCCGGCAGAAAACGCCGTACAGCCCGGCACCATGTTATTTGGATATCAGCCGGTGCTGGATATTGATATGAAAGAATTCCTGGAGCTTTCCGTATTCATGTCGGTCTTTGCGGGCGACGCAACCACGAACTTATATAAAACCTTTGTCGACAGTAAAACAAGAAATACCGGAATCGACGCACAATCCGTTGGTGTTTATGTGGATGATAAGCAATTGCATCCTATCATCATTCAACTCGATGGAATTAAAGCAGAGAATCTGAACCGGCAAAAAGCGGAACTGGCGAGACAACTGATCACCCGGGAATTACAGAAAGTCTCCGGCTATCCGGATCATTCGCCGGAATTGCTGGCATTTAATAAACGCTATGAAAGTGCACTGTCGAGTCTGGTGAGAGTCACCGCAAAATTTGAAAATAGTCCGCCAAAGTTTGGGTTCAGAAATACGGGTGACGACTGGTATGTGGAACTTCAGCAATTAAACCAGACAAAGGGATTCCGGAAATCAGTGGGTTTTAAACACCAGGTGGAAGAAATCAAAAATTCCCTGGCCGGAGGTACCAATATCTGGAAGGATGAAATTGCAAAATGGAAACTGACTACGCTGATGCCCTATGTGCTGGTTGCCAAAGCAAATCCCGCGTTGAATGCGCAGGCGGAAGTGGCAAAAAAAGCCAGGGCCGAGGCAGAAGTCAGACGCCTGGAAGCACTCTATCATTTATCGGGAGATCAGGAAACGATCGCCTACTATAAATCCGTCTACGATTCCAATACAATGGTACTTGATAAACTGGAACAGGCACACCGTGTGAATTTCATCGAAAACCCGCCGCTCACCCTGGACGATCAGTTACATTACAAACAATTAATGGTGCAGGACAAAATTCCGCTGGTGGCTTCCGTCTTCAACAATATGACCAGTGCCACCACGGGCATTGCATTAAAACTTAATCACGTACCAAAGGAAAAACTGGTCTACCTCGCATTAATGCCCGAACTGCTTACGCAAACGGGTTATATCCGGAATGGTCAGCCGGTGTCTTATGAAGACATGATCCAGCAGATACAGCAGCAGATTCTCAGTTTAACGGGTTATTATAGTATTGGCCCTGCCAATGACAGAGCCGAACTGGTTGTAAAAGCGGCAGGTAATAATGAAGCCGAAGCAGTGCTCTCGATAAAATGGATGAACGATGTATTAAAACATCCATTCTGGAAAACAGAAAATCTGCCGAGGATACGTGACCTGGTAGAACAAAATCTTTCTGACATCAGAAAGAAAATGCAGGGGCCGGAGGAATATTGGGTTTGGGATCCCAACACAGCTTATGAAAGGCAGGACAAACTTTTGGTGATGGCCACCTCTTCCTTTCTGACCCGGTCGCATAATATATTTCGTCTCAAATGGATGCTGAGAGAGGCGGGCAATAAGTCTGACAGTACAGCGATCAGTCAGTTCCTTGCTTCACTGGCGAACGCTGCCGCCGGTCGCAATCAGCTGAAAAAACTTCTTGAAGTAATGATGTCGGAGAAACCGGTTTCTGCCGATTCAGCGCTGGCAAATAAATCTTATGCTGAAGAGTTTTATCATCTGTCCGCCGGTGCAAAATCTCTTGCACGCGATGCGGCTCTCGACCTGGTGCAGGTGCTGAATGAAATTCCGGATGGTTCGCTGGCGACGGATTGGAAATACCTCTGCCTTACCATACAGCATGACCTGGCGCAGACGCCGGCAAAAACATTGATGGATCTGGATGATTTACGCGCCAGTCTCCTGAATGAAAACGGGGTACGTTTATTTGAAATAGGTTCAGCGCAGACAGAAAAAAAACTGGAACCGGAGATTGATCTTTTGCTGGCAGGGTTTAGCAGGAACAAGCAGGACATTCAGCAATACGGAGATGAGCATCTCATTGATCACCGGGTGAAGCAAAGAATGAATACGAATGAGACAATTGTTTTTGCCGGATTGATCAATCCGGATTCACATACAGGTGTTTTTATCAACTCGGCTCCGCTGATTGCTTATAAGGATACGTCGAGGGACAAGCTCCTGCCTTTTCTGGCATCGCAGCTCTATGCCGGCGGCGGCAAGCAGAGTGTGTATACAAAAACCACGGGCGCGGGTCTTTCCTATAGCACCGGAGTTTGGGAAACTCCGGGTACAGGAAGGTTTCATTATTATGCGGAAAGAACACCGGTGTTACCACAGACATTGACCTTTGTCATCGACAATATCAAAAACTCACCGGTTGATACTACTATTCTCGATTATCTGATTTCGCTTTCTGTCGGTAATTTCCGTTCAGCTGACGATTATGAATCGCGCGGAGAGGCCATGGCTGCTGATCTGACGGACGGGCGCACACCCGAACTCATCAGGAATTTCAGGCAATCGGTATTGAGGCTTCGCAAAGAACCGGGTCTGATCAATAAAATTTATGAATACAAGGATGGCGTATATGAAACCATTCTGCCTGGTTACGGTAAGCCATCAAAGGATGTTGCCGGCGGAATGTTTTTCGTGATCGGTCCCGAAAAGCAAATGGCTGCTTATGAAGCCTATCTGAAATCTACGAACGGCGCCGATACAAAACTATATCGATTGTATCCCCGGGATTACTGGATGGTGTGGTGAAATGACTTGTTGTCCCGCGGAATTGCGTCAGGTCAATATTTAGAACAGAATGATCCATCGGATGTGCAAAATGAAAAGTATTTTCTATTTTGTATACATGAAATTTTTAACCCCGATTGTCTTTTGCCTGATTTATTTTAGTTCCTACTGCCAGGATAACGAATCCTTTTATGTATTCGACGCCGATTGGAAACCAACCAAAATGGATTCAGCACATTATTTCCTGCATGTCCATAAACTGAATGAAACCCGCTGGCAATGGGATTTTTACAATTTCATGGGTCCACTGGTGAAAACAGTGCA
>DASXKM010000683.1:0-5647 GCA_036496825.1 Puia sp.
CACCATCCCTGGCATCCGCTGTATGCTGGTATATCTGCGTTAGAGGATAAAATCCCCCGATCAGCAAAGATGCAGAAATCATTCCCAGGGTTGGTACATGAAGCGACAGGCGGGGATGTGAACCGTGATAAACCATAAAAAAAACCAGGGCTCCCTGGCATATCACTACGGTAAGAAAGCCTGTTATCGGATATTTTTTTAGTCTGACAGATCGGGCGCTGTACGCCCTGGAAGCCATAATATAAATGAACGCAGCCAATACAAAATATAAACTGATGAAAAACCCCAGGATCAATGCCAAACTATCCATGGCAAGGCTCATATATAAAAGTTGCCGGGAAGGCGGCAGGGGTGATTTCACACCGCCGATACTGCCCTCGTCGCGATCCATATAACTATTGTAGCCATTGCTGGATGGATAGATAAGAATATGCAGAATAATAAAAATCAGAATGGCTCTACCCGCGTCAGGTCGAACAACCTGTCCAAGGGCAAACCAATAAACCGGCATGAGAAATAAGGAAAAATGAAAACGAAGTAATTGAATTGTGGACCGCTGAATTATCATTTCAGAAAATTGACCATATCGGATAAAAGATAATTTGGGCTGGTGTTTTCAAGCCGTTCATCAGAATGTTTGGTCTTAGCAAGGGAAATAACGTCCCGTCCAGAGAAGTTGTCCAAAATTCAACTTGTTGAATTACACCAGCTTATATGTTGGTACACATTTCGTTCCTCTTACTTATGAAATCGAAGTGTCAGATGTAAGATGAATACACAATATCAATATAACTTTAAATAGTTTGTGAACTTATTAACTTGGACGGTTATTAAACAAGCATTCGAAGTGGCTCCTCCAGGAGCCCTTTTAGCGTTTGCAAAAACGCGGAACCCGTTGCTCCATCTACTACCCGATGGTCACACGTCATGGTAAGCTTCATCACATTTCCCGGAACAATCACATCTTTTTTTACGACAGGAATTTGCTGTATGGCGCTGACCGCAAGAATACAAGAATCCGGTGGGTTAATAATGGCAGTAAATTCATCTATTCCGAACATTCCCAGATTGGATATTGTGAAAGTGCTTCCCTCCCAATCGGCTGGTTGAAGTTTCTTGTTCTTTGCCCTGACGGCGAAATCTTTTACTTCCTGTGATATTTGTGATAAGGACTTTGTATCTGCGAAACGTACTACAGGAACAAGTAACCCATCTTCCACTGCGACAGCCACGCCAATATTGACATGATGGTTTACACGGATTTTGTCTCCCATCCAGCTGCTGTTAACAGCGGGATGTTTTTTTAATGCAAGCGCAGTTGCTTTTAATACAAAATCGTTGAAGGAAATTTTTACCGGTGCATTTTCATTTATTCTCGCGCGGCTGCTGACAGCCTGGTCCATATCTATTGTGATGGTCAGGTAAAATTCAGGAGCAGAAAATTTACTTTCGGCAAGACGCTTTGCAATTACTTTCCTCATTTGTGTAACGGGAATATCATCAAAACTTACCTGTCCTGCTGCTGCCGTAGAAACGGAGGCTGCTTTTTGTGGTCCGGCTGGTGCGTTGCCTGCAGGAGAATATTCCGCTACATCCTTTTTAATAATTCTGCCAAAATCACCGCTTCCATGTAATTGGGAAAGGTCTATACCTTTTTCAGAGGCCATTTTTTTTGCAAGAGGAGAAGCTTTGATCCTGCTGTTACCATTTAGTGAATGAGATTCTGACACGACCGGCTCAGGTGTCGATTTTTGTTGAGCCGCCTGAACTGCGGGTTCGCTGTCGGTTACGGGAGAAGCGCCTTTATTTTTTGATGCCTCTACTACCTGTTGCACATTTACCTTTCCTTCTTCCCCGATGATGGCAAGTAAATCATTCACGGCTACCTTCTGACCTTTTTCCGCACCTGTATAAAGTAATTTTCCTTCTTTATAACTTTCCAGTTCCATAGTTGCCTTATCGGTTTCGATATCCGCAAGTATGTCTCCTTTTTTTACCTGATCACCTACTTTTTTATGCCAGGCTGCAATTACGCCCTCTGTCATCGTATCACTCAGTCTGGGCATCAGGATCACCTCCTGCATGGAAGATATATCCAATGCGGGAGCAGAAGATTTTTTTGATTCTGCAGGGGTGGGTGTGGCAGCCGGGGCAGGAGCAGCCGTACTGGCCTTTGCCGGTGCTGTGGCAGGTGTTGCCGCTGCGCCTCCGGATTTTACCAATGAGCTAATATCTTCGCCCGGTTTTCCTATGATGGCAAGTAAATCATTTACCTGGACTTTTCCGCCCTTATCAGTACCCGTGAATAATAAAGTGCCATCCTTATAACTCTCCAGATCCATTGTTGCCTTGTCTGTTTCCACTTCAGCGAGCAGGTCACCTTTCTTTACATTATCGCCGACTTTTTTATGCCAGGCAGCGATCACACCTTCCGTCATTGTATCACTAAGTCTCGGCATTAAAATAACTTCAGCCATATAACTGGATAATTTATATTTTGGAACCTCGAAATTAAGGCAAAAACGTGAATGACAGGACGGGGTAACTGATCAAACCTGCTGCAGCACCGGAATTTCTTTCACATTGCCTGTACGTTTGATTACTCCCCAGTATTGCAATTCACCTTTTATAGCTCTTCTGAAGGATTTAAACAGAACATACCACATGAGCCATCGCCAAACCAGCCGTTGAGGGATGAGCCAGACCAGTTTGGCCGGATTCTCCTTTTCAAAACTAAAGGCGAGGACAGCTACTGCCAAATCAACGGCCATAAAAACGATATAATAGGTTCCAATACGGGCAGCATTGCCGGTTAGAAGCCCGACAAGCATAAAAAAATCGGCCAGAGGTATTACTGATGGAATGATATACTGGAAAAGCAGGATGTTTGGCAGTGCAATCCATCCCAGGGATTTATTTTTCATACTGAAGAGCATGTCCCTGTTTTTCCAGAAAGTTTGCAATACGCCAAAGCTCCAGCGGAATCTTTGTTTTATAAACATCCTGACAGTTTCCGGTGCTTCTGTCATTGCTATAGCGTTGTTTTCATTTTCTATAATATAATTACAACGAAGCATCCTTATAGTGAGGTCGCAATCTTCGGCCAGGGTATCGGTAGCAAAACCTCCTGCTTCTTCAATGGCTTTTTTTCGAAAGGCGCCGATGGCTCCGGGAACCACCGTGATGGCATTTACAAATGCGAATGCCTTTCGGTCAAAGTTCTGACTACTGATATATTCAATGGATTGCCAGCGGGTCAGGAGATTCACGGTATTTCCGACTTTAACATTACCGGCCACTGCACCCACTTTTTTTCCGTTATGGTACAGAACATCACCAAAATGCATCATCAGTTTGGTTGCGGCGTCAGAAAGCAATTTCGTATCTGCATCAATGCAAATCACATAATCTGCTTCCGATAACTGAATTCCAAAATTCAGGGCCGAAGCCTTTCCTCCATTCGGTTTCGTGAAAACATGAACTTTTGTGTTCCCTTCAAATGCCTGTTGTACTTTTTTAAAAGTTCCGTCCCTGCTTCCATCGTCCACAAATATGATTTCGAAATTGGGGTAATCCGTTCTAAGTAAATTTTCCAGCGAACTAACGGCATTTACCTCCTCATTATAGGCAGGTACAATGATACTAACCAAAGGAGCATCACTTCCATCCTGTTTCCAAAATGGTTTCAGTCCATATTTCTTTTCCCACCGGTGTTGTTTACTTGCCATGACTGCCATGGAAAGTATGCGGAATAAAGAAAGTATTATGAAAACAATAAAAACAGATGTCAGCAGATGACTCCCCAGATAGGCAGACATGGCAAGGATATAATTTAATTGCAGCAGATAATAACCGCTTCCTTTGGGGACCGAAGGCATTAGGTCGTCCTTCTTTTTGCTCAGCAAATCTGCAATGGTCGTAAACGTATAACCTCTTTCTTTATAATAATGGATGATGCGCGGCAAAGCTTCAACAGTTGCCGCCCGGCTATCTCCACCGGCATCATGTAACAGAATAATATTACCACTCAGATTCTGATCGGTCATGCTTTGTTTACGGGCGATTACCCTGGCAACGATAGAATCTGCAGGTGTTCCCGGCTCCCAGTCCAAAGGATCGATCGACTCACCGATATCCAGATAGTTTTTTTCTCTGGCAATGGCGACCGGAATAAGTTCTTCCGCTTTCTGTGGTTCAAAATCAGCATTGTATGGTGCGCGAAACAGGACGGTAGAGTGTCCCGTAATAGCTTCTATCAGTAACCTTGTGGCATCCATTTCGACGATTGCTCTTTTCCTGCTAACCATCGCAATATTCGGATGTGTGAAAGTATGATTACCTATTTCGTGTCCCTCACGATAAATCCTTTTTACAATCGGAATATTATTTTCTGCATTGATACCTACGAGAAAGAAAGCGGCTGGTACATTTTCCCGGCTCAGTATGTCGAGAATCTGTGGCGTGTATAACGGATCGGGACCGTCATCAAATGTGAGTACCAGTTTCTTCTTATCCTTTGTTCCATATTTCCTGGCGACCCATTTGGATGGCAGACTATCGTATCTTTCTTCAGAAATCAGCAATTCCGTAGTATCCAGTTCCGGAGTAATTTTCCCGCTGGTGGGACCGCCGATTACATCCAGCACTTCACCTTCACCAGAATAAGCCGGTGTTTCATCCAGACTCATTGTTTTCACAGTAGAGAATAAGTGAAAATCAAAATTGCGCAAACTATCCTTACTCATATCCCTGTCATAAAAGTCCCACATACGCGGATCTTCATTTCCAAGACGCCAAAGGGCTACCCCACCCAATCCTGTCTCTTCTGCGAACCGCATGGAATTGAAAGTTGTTGCGGCATCGGTGAATTGTACTTTATGCGGCGCACCATCGTCTCCATCGTATGTAAAATGCAGGTTGTATGAATCATTATCGAACACAATTTTCCCGTCATAACTCAGGGCTGTTGTCAGCGCTTCCTGATAACTGATTGGAATAACAGAAATCACCTTGTCATTTTCATCCAGTTTCCAGTCATAACCGAAACCGGCAACGGCGAGGATCAGTTTACGGCCTGGTATTTTTTTTATGGCGTCGTCCACAGCACCTTCAATCCATTTCTGATGACAGATCGGTCCCGGCCCGGTTCCGTCTGAAAACTGGTCATAAGCCATCAGTATAATGTAATCATTGTATTCTGACAGATCTTTAAAATTGTAATCCTGGTTAAACGGTTGCACGTCCTGGGAAACGAGCAATCCTTTTTGATGCATTTTTTCGTACAGTGATTTTTGAAATTGAACGAGTACTTCGTTTTTATTTTCCAACAGATCTTCAAAGTCGATGTTGATCCCGTCCAGTTTATATATTTCCAGAAATTTGATGATGTCTTCAATCAGTCGTTCTCTTTTTTCGGGGTTGTTGAGAATACGGTGGATAACATCGCCACGAAAAACACCTGCGATATTATTTGTGAGAAGAGGAAGTATCTTGACCCCGGACTTGTTCATAACACTTAAAGCGGCTGTATCGATTTTTGTCCACAACGTGTCGGTATTCGGATCGAGAAAAAACCATTCCGGCAATACCATATTTAACCGGGAGATATTATGCTTCAGGGAAACCAATGAAGATGGCGACCAGTTTA
>DASXKM010000684.1:0-3647 GCA_036496825.1 Puia sp.
CTCTGTTCTTTAATCAGACCCAGTTGGATTTGCTCGCCAAAAGTAAATACGCGGATTCGCTTAAAATTGTAATGAAGAATTATGATGCCCTGCAGGATCAGAAAATTGCACAGATGAATTCTGCATCGGGCACCCACCTGGAAAATCAGATGCAGCAGGGTCTTACTATGCAGTATGATCAAAAGAAACAAACAGAATACCGGATGACGATACAACGGTGGTTGAAAGATAAAGATGTAAATGGTGATGCGAATGATACGAATTATATTTTCCTTCGTTTTGTAGTGGATCACCTTCCGAAAGGGTTGGTCGGACTGCTGATTGCAGTTATATTTTTATCGGCCTGGGGATCCATTGCGGCCGCTCTGAATTCACTGGCATCGGCGACAATGAATGATATTCACAAACGATCGGTTAAAGTACCTATGAGCCGGGAAATCGAATTTTATTATTCCCAGTTGTATACTCTGCTATGGGGAATTTTTTGCGTGGTTGTCGCGCAGCTTGCCTATAACATTGGTAACAGCCTGATCGAAGCCGTCAATGTACTCGGCTCTTTGTTTTATGGAGTGATTCTAGGCATATTTTTAGTTGCTTTTTATTTTAAACAGGTAAGTGCAACGCCTGTATTTATCAGCGCCGTGGTTGTTGAACTTTTCGTTGTAAGCATTCACATTATGAATCAGAAAGAAATTGTTAATGTCAGTTTCCTCTGGTTGAACGCAATAGGTGCACTCGGAGTTATTTTGATGAGCCTTCTACTGCAAAGTGTAATGCGAAGGGGAGTCAATTAATTTTGAAAATGAAATATATGAATACACACTACCCGTCCAGACAAGCGCAATTATAATTGAACGTTAAACTTTGTGACTTATGCTTCCTGCTCAGGAAAGGGATTCCGATTTCACATGATTGTAGCCCTTTTTACTCACTTCAATCAACCTGAGCACTTTTTCCCGGATATCATCACGCAGTCCTGAAATTTCATGTTCGAAAACATCGTGCAGTTCCTCAAGTTCATCATTGGTAGTTCCACGGATACGTCTGATTTTGTCTTTTATATTGTCCACAGAGTCGGATAACTTCTTTCTTGTTTCGGTTCCCTTGGCAGGAGCAATCAATATTCCAATAACAATGCCTGACAGTGTGCAGGTTAACAATCTTTGTAAGCTCATATATTTTTGACTTTTAAATGATAGAAATATACTTCATAATTTTCAACAACCTTGCCAAAATATAATCGGATGACGATTAAAAGAAACCATAATGATTATCTTCGCGCTTTTCTAAATTTAGATCATTATCTGAACGATGAGTAGTTATCTGATTACCGGTGGTGCCGGTTTTCTGGGCATAAACATGGTCCGCTTTTTACTCAAAAGAGGCCATCAGGTAGTATCCCTGGATATTGCCAATTTTGACTATCCTGAAAGAGACCGGATTACGGAAATAAAAGGAGATATACGTCATCCTGCTACAGTGGACAGGGCCATGCAGGGTATTGATTTTGTTATCCATTCAGCAGCTGCCCTGCCTTTGTATTCCAGGAAGGATATTTATTCAACAGATCTGGATGGTACACGCATTGTTTTGCAATCGGCATACGATCGTCACATTCAACGGGTAGTGCACATTTCATCAACCGCTGTCTATGGTGTGCCGGATCATCATCCCTTAGTGGAAGAAGACAAACTTCATGGAGTGGGGGACTATGGTATTTGCAAAGTAGGGGCAGAAGCGATTTGCCTGGAATTTCGAAAAAAAGGAATGTGTGTGCCGATTTTTCGCCCCAAATCCTTTATTGGTCCTGAGCGTTTGGGAATATTCGGAATGTTGTACGACTGGGCAAGATCGGGAAAGGGATTTCCGGTTTTGGGCACCGGCAAAAATAAATACCAGCTGATGGATGTGGAAGATTTTTGTCAGGCAATCTATATTTCGACTCAGATTGACCGGGTGTCAGCAAATGATACTTTTAATGTAGGAGCGAAAATTTATACAACCATGAGAGAAGATTATCAGGCTGTCTTGGATCGCGCGGGATTTGGAAAAAAGATAAGCAGTATTCCTGCAGGTTTTGCGATCCGGATTTTACGTATCCTGAACAAGTTAAAAATATCCCCAATATATCCATGGGTTTACGAAACAGCCGCCACAGATTCATTTGTTTCCATCGGGAAAGCTGAAAGAATTCTGGGTTGGGAGCCAAAATATTCTAACAAAGACGCTTTATTGCGAAATTATGAATGGTATATAGCTAACATGGATCATTTCAAACAAAATGTAACCGGAGTATCCCACAGGGTCCCATGGAAACAGGGAGCGTTGAATATTGTTAAATTATTTTATTAACCATTATCTCATTTGCCTTAGGCTTTATGCTTTGGGCTTTAGGCTTTTGCGTGTTTAATTGTTTGAACCTGAAGGTTGAAAAGCCGGATGAAATTTCTGCAGCGTTTCTCGCAGGTAAGCACGGTCCAAATGGGTATATATTTCAGTAGTCGTGATACTTTCATGTCCCAGCATTTCCTGAACCGCACGCAGATCAGCACCACCTTCCACAAGATGTGTAGCAAAAGAATGACGAAACGTATGTGGTGAGACGGTTTTTTTTATATCTGCTTCCCGGACGAGATCTTTTATTAGAATAAATATCATTTGCCGGGTCAAACCCGATCCCCGGCGGTTCAGAAATAATATATCTTCATTACCTTTTTTTATCTGTACATGTGAGCGTATCTGACTTCGGTATATCCCGATAAATTTAAGAGCGGCATTTCCGATCGGCACCAGCCTTTCTTTGTCGCCTTTACCTATTACTTTAATAAAACCAAGATCAGCATAAAGGGAAGATATTCGCAGGTTCACAAGCTCTGACACCCGCAAGCCGCAACTGTACATCGTTTCCAGTATTGCACGGTTTCGTTCACCTTCCGGTTTACTTAAATCAATGGCCTGAACTATCCGGTTTATTTCTTCCACACTGAGAAAATCCGGAAGCATTCTTCTTGCTTTGGGTGCTTCCAGCAGTGCCGTAGGATCTTGTTTTACCAGATCTTCCTGTATACAATATTTGAAAAAAGAACGAATACCGGAAATAATTCTGGATTGTGAACTGGCGGTCATGCCCAGGCCTCCGATCCATTTTAAAAATATCTGCAGATCTTTTAATTGAATATTTTCGATAGCGATGGGCTTCTCTTCCAGACTTAAAAACTGCAATAATTTTTCTATATCCCGCAAATAAGCTTCCACTGAATGATCTGAAAGTGATTTTTCCAGCTGAAGCCAGGCTTTAAATCCTTTTTTTTCAGCAGCCCACATAACTTTTATTTTAACTGCCACTTGCCATCGGAAATCCCTTCCTGCATGATCTCCACGAGCCGATAGGTAGCCGGACAGAATTCAACATTTTGCTTAAACACATGTCCGTATTCCCTGATGCTTTTTGAACTGTGATGAGGAAATCCGGAGCAGTCCTGGGGCCTGACTTCGTAAACATTACACATATTGGTATTCAGATCGAGAAACTGACAGGGTTGTTTTTTGTTTATCCAGTCACCCGTCCGGTCTTTGTACAACCATTTTTCCTTAAAGGAGTTGCGCGACATGCCCAGATATTTTGAAATTCGCGTGATATCTTTCTG
>DASXKM010000685.1:0-4833 GCA_036496825.1 Puia sp.
GCACAAAAACGCTGTGTACAGGTTTTTCATCGGTATCCGGCTAGGTTGCAAAACGGCCGTCCCTTCAGGATTACGGCTATTGGATTTAAAAATTTTCCAGGTTTACGTCCGGTATGCCGTGTTTGGAATCTAGTTGGTGATTAGTAAAAATCAGATTGACCCAAAAAGCCGTAATACTTTTCTGTAACTGAAAAGATGCTTCAGAGGGTAGGAGGATTAGCTGGAAACGACCCTTTATTAACCTAATGGTTTATACTTATAAAGGACCAGCCCATTAATAACTGAAAACGCGTTAAATTATTGTTACGTAATGACTTACTTTAGTAATGATTTTTTCCCCATTTACAGGAATTAAGGTGGTATGAACAAGTATTTTGTCCGACTGATGAGATATTCCTCTTTATTCATCTGGCTGATTTGCTTTGGATGCAGAGAATATTACGAACCCCCGATTTTAAAAACGAACCCACATTTCCTGGTGCTTGATGGATTTCTAAACAGTTCTCCCGACTCAACTTATATCAAACTGACTTATACGAGGAATCTCAGCGATACGGCCCCGGCGGCTCCGGCATTAAATGCAACCCTTATAGTAGAAGGTGATCAAAATACCCGGATACCTCTATACGAAAACGGAAATGGCCTTTATGCTAATCTGCTTTTATTAAATACCGCCGAAAAATACAGGCTTACAATAACCACCTCTGACGGCGTAAAATATCAGTCGGATTATGTCCCTTTCAGGCAAACACCTCCGATTGACAGCCTGACCTGGGAACAGGATTCTTCGAACGTCCGATTTTATATCGAAACGCACGATCCTCAAAATAATACCACCTATTACCGCTGGAATTATCAGGAAACCTGGCAGTATTCGACATATCTGACGTCGAATTTTGATTATGTGCATGGTACGCTGGTACCGAGACCACCCGACCAGCAAATTCATAATTGCTGGAAATCAAATAACCCCGCTACCATCCTGCTCGCTTCTACCAGCCAACTGAACCATGATATTGTAAGTCATTTCCTCTTTAATAAAGTGTCCAAGTCGACTGAAGAACTCTATTTATTATATAGTGTAATAGTGAACCAATATGCACTAACCAAAGATGAATTTGAATATTGGACGGAATTGAAAAAGAATTCTGAGCAACTGGGAACTCTTTTTGATGCGCAACCCTCCCAATTGAACAGCAATATTCATTGTATCTCAGATCCTTCAAATCCCGTTTTGGGCTACTTATCTGCTTCGACAGTTCAGAAAAAAAGAATTTTTGTCGGATCCAGTGATTTGAGCAACTCGAATTACGTTCCGTATTACCTACCCTGTCATACGTTAAAAGATGTTACAACCGGTTTCGGAAGTCAGGATACTGCCAGAGCGTATGAATATCTCGAAATGCCCAGACATCTTTTTACTTTCTGGTACTTCGACGGGGCGTATCATGTTGCACAGAATTTCTGTATTGACTGCAGAGAGCATGGCGGTACGAATGTGAAACCTGCCTTCTGGCCCTGACATGACGTCTAATGTTTTATGCCATGCGATTCGAAACCATCCGCCGTCCCTCTGGAATAATTCCCGGCTATTGGTAATAGACGGTTTCTTAACAAGTGCACCGGATTCCACGTATATAACGCTTACCCGCAGCCGAAACATTGGAGCCACGGCGTCTTCGGCCATTGAATCCAACGCAACCCTGACGGATCTGGCCACGAATGTCATTCGGGGAATCAGTGCCGCAGATAAAGAAAAGGATTATGAATATCTGCAAGGACCTGATCACCTATTTACGCTGTACGAAGTTTTAGAGGAAGTTATTCGATGGTCCCGAATATTTGCGGTCGACTACAGAGAACATGGTGGAACATCCGTCGAACCTGGGTTCTGGCCCTAATCGTAAATTTGCCTCATAAAAATGACGTTGTTAACAAAAAAAGATCTTAAATTGACCAGTAATAACTGCTTGTCGGATTTATGCGCGAAAAGAGATCTGTCCACCTGATGTTTTTGCTGTGTTTGGTTTTTGTGAAGACTGCTGGAGCGCAGGAACTAACAACCGATTCCCTCACAAACTCCCTTTACGACTCATACCCGGTAAAGCTCTATTTCAACTCCGTCGGCGAAAATGCGCATATATATACAGGTTATGAATATTTCACACCGGATAGAAATATTAAAGGAAGCCCTTATTACCTGTCAGATAGTCCCTGGCCTGCCGATTTAATTTATGACGATAGTTATTATAGAAATATTCCCGTCTTATATGATGTTGTAAAGGACGAAGTGGTGATAAACCGTCTGGGTCAGAATTTTAAAATTAGCCTCATCACTGACAAATTAAAATCTTTCACCATCCGGAGGCATGAGTTTATCAGGATATCACGTGACAGCTCCAACGGCGTCGAGTTAACCACCGGCTTCTACGATCGTCTGTATAATGGAAAAACAATTGTACTTGCCAAACGCAGAACACGTTTGCAGGAGACCTACGTGTATAGTCAAATTATTTATGAATATATAAGACAGGATATCTACTATGTGGTCGTTTCGGGACAGGCTACGGAAGTAAACAGTAAATCATCCGTTCTGAAACTGTTCAATTCAAAAAAATCCGAAATCAAGACATTCATCAGGAAAAATAAGCTGAATTTCAAATCAGATTTCGAAAAAACACTGGTTGCCGTTTCAGCTTATTATGATCAACTAACGGGCTAACATGCAATATTTCTTTCGTAATCTTTTTTGCCTGATGATGGGCTCGTTTCTCTGTTTGTCTCTCCATGCACAAAATAACAAGACGTTCAGCGGGGATTTCCATGGAATGAAACTGGAACAGTTAGCAGATGCCATTGAATCACAGTCTGATTACCGGTTTTATTTCAAAGCAAGCGAAACAGACAGCATCGTACTCGATTTTTCTGCGCAGAACCAAACGCTTCCCGATATTTTAACCAGGGCATTGGCTCATACCGATTTCCATTTCGCCATCGATGAAGACAACAATGTTTTCATAACCGAAAAATTCACGATCCAACCCAATCTACCCGACGACTACTTCAATGTTAAACGTCCTGTTTCGGACTCAACGCGTGAATCCGCTTTCTCGGTGGACAATTATCTTGACAACCAGAAGAATCAAAAACTGAGGTCTGCACTGGAGAACAGGGTATTTGTCATCGGTCCAAAAACGAATACGTATCGTAATGGGAAAGGCACAGTTGCCGGTTATATCCGGGATGCAAAAACGGGTGAATCACTGGTAGGTGCCACTATTTCTCTTGACAATCCACCGGTTGGCGTGAGTACCGATCAATTTGGATATTTTTCTTTGACACTGCCCCTGGGTGCTCATGTATTGCATATTTCAAGCATCGGTATGAAGCAAACGGTTCGTCACATCGCACTTTATTCCGACGGAAAACTGAATATTGAAATGGAACAATTCATTCCCGGACTGAAAGCGGTAACGATAACATCTGAAAAGAATTCCAATACGGGTCGTCTTCAAATGGGTGTGGACAGGCTAAATATTAAAACGATACGTCAGATGCCCGTGGTATTTGGCGAAGCGGATATATTGAGAGCCGTGCTAACCCTTCCCGGTGTTACATCAGTCGGTGAAGCGTCAACCGGTTTTAATGTAAGAGGCGGATCCGCCGATCAGAATCTTGTGCTCTTTAATAATTCAACAATCTATAACCCATCCCATTTTTTTGGATTCTTCTCCTCATTCAATCCGGATGTGGTTAAAGGCGTGGAACTTTATAAAAGCAGTATACCGGAAAAATATGGCGGAAGATTATCCTCCGTTCTGGATGTTACAACCCGTGACGGAAATTCTAAGAAAATATCGGGGGCCGGAGGAATCGGCCCTCTGGATGCCCGACTCACTTTAGAAGGACCGTTATTCAACGAAAAAACAACTTTCCTGATAGCGGGCCGTTCAACATATTCTGACTGGTTGCTAAAGCAGATTCCGAATGACGCTTATCAAAACAGTACTGCCGGTTTTTATGACGCCAATCTTCGCCTCACGCATGAAATAAATTCGAAAAATCATTTATTTCTGACAGGTTATATCAGCAGCGACCGGTTCACACTGAACAGTGATACACTGTATAAATACCAAAATAAAAATGTGAATCTCCAATGGAAACATGAATTCAACAACCGGTTCAATGCAGTATTCATGGCAGGTATTGACGACTATAATTACTCCATCACCAGTACGCTGAATCCGATCAATGCATATAAACTTTCATTTAAAATCACCCAATACGTTTTTCACGGCGATTTTACTTACAACATAAATTCTGTACATACACTGGATTTCGGCGTCAGTTCCATCTACTACAAACTATATCCGGGATCACTGGATCCTCAGGGTTCAAAATCTTTGGTAGTACCCGATCACGTTTCTACTGAACAGGCACTTGAATCGGCTGCCTACCTGGGCGACCGGATAAATCTCGGAACTAAATTCTCAGTGAATCTGGGTATTCGTTATTCATATTATAATTACCTGGGACCGCAAAACATATATACCTATGCGCCGGGCCAGCCATTGGAAACGACCAGTATCATAGACTCGACTTATTACGGACCGGGTAAAAATATTAAGACCTATCAGTATCCTGACTACAGGGTTTCCGCACGATATCTGTTAGATGATAATTCTTCTTTAAAAGTCAGTTATAATTCTTTACACCAGTTCATTCACCAGCTCACAAATACGACGGCTATTTCGCCTACAGATATTTGGAAACTCAGCGGACCAAATATCAAACCACAGAGCGGTCAGCAGCTTTCCCTCGGATATTATCACG
>DASXKM010000686.1:0-1806 GCA_036496825.1 Puia sp.
CCGCATTGTTCGCATTAAACAGGGAACTGGAAATAAAACCGGATGAAGCCATACTGGCACAGGATGTAACAGTTGAAAAACCCTGAACCCCGGGCATTATCAGTATAGTCCCATTGTTAAAATGAATCAGAAGTTAAAGCCATCAGGGAACGGCAATAATTTTATCTTCTGATTTGTTCAATCCTTTTTTCAAAGATTAGCGAAGCCGGCAGTGAAATGCAGTAAGGTTCAAAGGCGTTCATTAAATCTGCCGTATGTATTTCTCTTTTTTGCGTTTTCAAATTAAAATGAACAAAGTTTGTCCACAGAAAAGCCTTCATGACGGTTTTATTGTGGTTCCACATAATCATTTCCACTTCTATTTCACGTTCATCCATACGGATGAGAGTTGATTGAATAAGTACAGTTTCCATCAGTAAGGCGGGCTTCAGATAGACAATCTGATGCTTACTGACAACCCAGCTGATTCCTTTTTCGCGCGCCAGGTCGTAAATATTAAAATGGTGGAATTTCAACAGATGGTCTTCCCTGGCATTTATAAAATAATCGAGATAACGGGAATTGTTCAAATGGTTAAAGGGGTCGCAGTCAGGAAAGCGGATCAGGTATTCCGTCTCCCAGGTAGTTTGAATCTCACTCATATATGCATTTTTTGTAGCCGGTCATATGCCATTGCAAATAAAAACAGACCAGGATGAATCTTTTCGTATCGATTCCGTATTGGCCATCAAAAGGTATTATATGAATTTGAAGAACAAAAATATAAAAGATGGGACGCATTTCTACACGGCCCGTTCTCATTAAATATGAATTATCATCAAGTAACCCCCCTGATACTCTGTATCTTATTTAATCCGATAAGTCTGGCTACAATAAATATATAAATTCATTGAATCCAAAATAACCGCATGGCCCAATTATTGAACAATTTCAAAACTTCACTTACCACCTTAAAAACCTGATCCAATTCTCCGTAAAATAATTTTTATTGTTTTGTGTTGGGAAACAAGCCTGACAGGCTTTTCTCAAAGCTCTTCGTTTACAGTGCCCCTCGTTTTTCATATTGTCAGCAGAAATCCTACTTTAATTACAGATCAGCAAATTCAGAATGCCGTTCAGGATCTGAATAATGCATTTGCCCATACAGGCAATTACTCTGCCGGTTACGGAGCAAACACCGGAATCAGTTTTTGCCTGGCAAAGATCGATCCGGATGGAGGGATTAGTTCCGGAATTACCCGGACAGAGTCGGTACTGGGTGATTTTGATGCCGATATCGAGATTGACCGGCTGAAAAAATTAGTCTCCTGGGATACAAAATCCTATTGTAATATCTGGCTGGTGGACAGTATAAAAGATGAATATTTTACGACCTTCTCATGTGGTAACTGGGCGAGGCGAAATAATAAAAATGTTACCAGTTTTCTTCCTGGCGGAGATTACCGGGATGGTATTGTAACGAATGAATTTGGCTCTGATCTGGCAATGCAGATGGGATTTTATCTGGGTCTTCAATTTAGTTTTGTTATCGGGAGTTGCACAAATACGAATTGTGACGTGGACGGAGACGGCATATGCGACACCCCGCCGGCAGCCGGGCCGGGAAGCGGATGTGCGGGCTACCGGAATTCCTGCAGTTCCGATACCTTAAGTGGTTTTACGAAAGATATACCTGATCTGGATTCCAATTTTATGAGTTTCAGCGGACCATGCACAAATTCTTTTACGGAGGGTCAGGCTTCAAAAATGCGAAATATATTATCCGGAATACGCAGCAGTATGGTAGCTGGAAATAAATGCATTCCT
>DASXKM010000687.1:0-1626 GCA_036496825.1 Puia sp.
TGCAAATTCAATTTTGAATTCCTACATTTTCTACGCTTCCACATTCACCACACTAATATGTTAATGTATCACTGCACCTCAAAGAAGAAATGTGTGCTCCCCGCAACGCCATTCTGATTAATGCCTTCAACAACTCCCATATATTTTCCTTTGCGGTCGGAAGAATAAAAATTGATCTCGGCTTCGCCGCTTTTCCCAATCACAATATCGGGTTCCCAGGCAAGTACATTTCTGAAGTCCGGTATACGTTTGGAACCTGGTTGGGAAAGATCATATTTTGGAGAATAAAACTCACGTTGTAATTGTAATCCTTCGTAATCAAGAATTAGCGTGTGGCTGTTCATCTGAAGTCCCGCCATATCATTATTATAAGAATACAAGGCAAAGATACCGCTGGCCACAACGGATCCGAGGAAAAATTTCCGGTTTACGATTTCTATTTTTTTAATTTTCAGCGGATCGAGAGACATTACTTCTGTTGCATCAAATATGGGTACGCCATCCAAAACAATTAAGGGATCCTGATCAAAAAAAATCTTTTGAGCATCATTCAATAATCGAAAAGAAAAATGGTCCCTGCTTCGATGAACCGATACACCGGTGATGTATTCCCGAACGACTTCTTCCATGGTATTAAAACGGGTATAATCATCCAGGAAAAATTTCTTGTCAGGTTCACCATAAAAGGAAGTGCTGTCACTATAAATTGGGGCTTTAAATTTAATCAGGTTGCCGAGCAGATAAACATTCTGCACCTGGGTGCCAATATTATAAAACTGAAGATCTGTTTTCAGCGTGCTGTTCATTTTAAAAGCAGGATAAAAATCAGAAGTGAATTTTTCGCTGAAGGGATTTGATACATCGATCCGGTAGTTGCTATCGCTTCTGTTTTCCGTTTGTAATACGATAACATTCGATCCAAGCAGATGAGGAAGGTCGAATAATAATTGACCGTTTTTGTTACTGACGCTGCCGGCAAGCTGGGACTTAATCCCTGGTCCCGCCAGATAGACTCCCTGATTTTCCAGCGGCTGCCCATTGACCCGGTTTGTAATGCGTGCATTTATCAGATGACCGGTCCATTCCGGGATATATTCAAATGCCGGATCAGCGTTCTGTAATACATCATCCCATTTAAATCTTCTCCAACCCTGTGTTAACATCAGGTTTTCGATGGCTGACTGAAACTGCTCGCCCTTATGTGTAAAATAATATTCGGGATGTTCAATACTTCCCCTGATATCCGACGACAGATATAAATATGTACGGATGTCCTGAGATTCCTCATTTTGTAAACTGTCTATTCTGATTACAGACATGGCCAGGCTGGCCGATACGGTTGAGTCAGCCGGCGGATTATTCAGATGTATATGTGTCGTTATTTTCTTTCGGCTTTGATATTCTTCCATTTCAGATTGGGCAGACAAATCCAGGCTGGAAGGCATCCGGAAAATAAGTCTTTCACAAATCGCCTGTTGGTTCGCGCTGAACAGCGTGATACTGGAAATACCTTCGCCAACAGTCGACAGAGGAATGGTTACACTGCCCTTCCCATGTTCCAGCGGAATACTGCTCGCGTATTTCACCAGTCCACGGGTATGAATCAACAGGTATAATGGTCTGTTG
>DASXKM010000688.1:0-2071 GCA_036496825.1 Puia sp.
AAGGGATGCTGTAAAATCCTTTATCGGAGCAGGCTCGAGGGAAGAAATCATTTTTACCAGAGGGACCACGGAAGGCATTAACCTGGTGGCATATTCCTGGGGGCGGAAAAATATTCAGGCGAATGATGAAATCATCGTCAGCAATATGGAACACCATTCCAATCTTGTACCCTGGCAGATTTTGTGCGAAGAAAAAGGAGCCGTTCTGAAAGTAATTCCTGTGAATGAAAATGGCGAGTTAATCATCGACGAATATAAAAAAATGCTGGGCACCAGGACCAAAATGGTTTCCATCGTTCACGTATCAAACGCTCTCGGCACCGTTAATCCAGTGAAACAGATGATTGCAGATGCACATGCTGTTGGTGCTGTGTTTTTTGTTGACGGCGCACAATCGGCGGTTCACCTGGATATAAATGTCACCGATCTGGATTGTGATTTTTTTGCTTTCTCTGCTCACAAGCTTTATGGACCAACCGGTGTCGGCGTGCTTTATGGAAAGAAAGCATTGCTGGAAGTTATGCCGCCCTTTCAGGCGGGTGGCGAAATGATAAAAGAAGTAACTCTTCAAAAAACGACCTTTAACGACCTTCCTTATAAATTTGAAGCAGGCACACCCAACATAGCGGACGTGATCGCTTTTAGAGCGGCTCTTCAATTTGTTCATTCCGTAGGAAAAGAAAAAATCCGCCGGCATGAACGGGACCTGATGGATTATGGTCAACAGGAACTTGAAAAGATTCCTGGTTTACGTATCATTGGTAAGGCAAAGGAAAAAGTGAGCGTAATTTCATTTGTTATTGAGAAAGCTCATCCGCAGGATATTGGCATTTTACTGGATAATCGTGGAATAGCTGTCAGAACAGGTCATCATTGTGCACAGCCGCTGATGGACAGGTTTTGCATTCCCGGAACATCCAGGGCTTCTTTTGCAGTATATAATACCCGGTATGAAATTGATGAATTGGTAACGGGATTGCAGCGGGTGGTTAAAATTTTATCCTGATGAACCCGGATATGAATATTAAAGAGACTGAACAGGAAATCATCAGCGAGTTTGCATTGTTTGATTCCTGGGATGATAAATATGAATATATTATTGATCTGGGAAAGAAATTGCCGGCCCTGGATCTTAAATACAAAATAAACGATAACCGGGTAAGAGGCTGTCAGTCTTCTGTTTGGCTTGTGGCGGATTCTAAAAATGGTAAATTATATTTCCAGGCTGATAGCGACGCGGTAATCGTGAAGGGTTTGATCAGTATGCTGATTCGGGTGTTAAACGGCAGAACTCCGGATGAAATACTGGAAGCAAAAATGGATTTTATAAGGGAAATAGGAATGACGACACATCTGGCGCAAACAAGGTCAAATGGATTACTGAGTATGATAAAGCAAATGAAACATTACGCACTTGCTTTTAAGATAAAGGATCCGGTTCCCTCAAAAAATTAGGAAATGGAAGGTTTGAAAGAAAAAGTAATAGAAAGATTGCAGACCATATTTGATCCGGAAATTCCGGTGAGCATTTATGAATTGGGGCTGATCTATGAGATAAATATTCTGCCGATAAATAATGTCCAGATCGTGATGACGCTGACGGCGCCGGGTTGTCCGGCCGCTCAATCCTTACCGGTTGAAGTCGATCAGAAATTAAGGGAAATAGAGGGCGTGAATGATGTGCATGTGGCGGTAACCTGGACACCAGCCTGGGATAAAAGCAGAATGTCGGAAGTTGCCCAGCTTGAACTGGGCTGGCTATAATAAATATTCAAAGCGCGGGGCGGGAGGCTTGATACGATAAAAATTGACATCTAACGTTGGCCATTTGAAATAAATTTTATGAAAATTACCGCACAGGAAGAATTTGGTTTACGGGTACTGATCCGGATTGCAGGTTGCGAAACAGAAGACGGCATGAATATTCCGCAGCTAAGTAAAGCAGAAGGGCTTACCAGCACCTATGTCGCCAAATTAACCCGGACACTTCGTATGGCAGGCTTCATAAACAGCACGCCTGGTTATAAAGGTGGTTACGTTCTTGCAAAACCATCAAAAGAAATAAAGGTGA
>DASXKM010000689.1:0-5377 GCA_036496825.1 Puia sp.
TCGGATCGAGAAAAAACCATTCGGGCAATACCATGTTTAACCGGGAGATATTGTGTTCCAGAGAAACCAATGAAGATGGCGACCAGTTTACATAAAATCCGGCTCTGATACCAATAGAAAACTTCTTAAAGGAATAAAAGCTGGAGTCAGCCTGTACAATAATGCCATTTTTCTTCTTGAAACGTTTGGCAATGGGGTAGCCGCCGGCCTTATATGCTACTTTTTCATTTATGAATTTCCTGAACCCGCCATATTGTTTTCCTATTTTACTTTGATTGAAAAGCCAGCTTGAGCTGTCGAGAAGGGCTTCTTTTTCCTGTGCGCCAAAATTCGGTAGGGAAGGTGTGTAAACACGGGTCAGTGTAATGATTATAGTGACGACAGCCAGAACAACAAAAAGGGCAATCAAACGACTGCTCCAAATAAAACGCGACCAACGGGATGAAGAACTCGTTTGAAATATCTGATTCGTAGAATTTCCTGCCATAAGAATATGTAAAGATCTTGCGATTCAACGGCTAAGCAAAATCAGGGCTTCCAAATTAGAGGATTTTTAGCATTTACTTCCAAAATGAGTGGAATTTGGCAGCTTCAGTAGTCCAGCTCCAGTTTTAGTCTGTCCTTCAACTCTTTTACGAGTGGATACATTTCTGAGATTTGATGAAACTGCTCCCGTTTACTCATTGCTTTTTCTATATGAACACTGACGGTTGACGGCTCACGTATGACAACAGAAAAAGAAATGTTTTTGTTCCTGAATTTTTCCTGGACTAAGTCAGATAGTTTTCTTTTTTCCTGTTCAACAAATCGTTGTTCCAGGTTATTGTTTGTAATGATCTCAAATCTTTGTTCATCCAGTATTCGGAGCTCTGCAGATTCGAAACTCTGAGCTGCAGAATTTTTATTCTTTTTCAAATCAGAAGTAAACTCATTCCATACTTCCATCAACGGGAGCTCTTCAAGCAGTTTAAGCTCTGCGGATTCACCAGAGGATTTTCGGTTTACTACTTGCTGGCGGATTTTCGAAAGTGCTCCGAAGCTGGTTACCGGGGCCGTTTTGGCCTCCTGTATGATCAGCCTGGGTGCAGATTCCGTTGAAATTACCGGATCCGTTTCCTTTTCGGCTGGTTCCATCCCGGATGGTGTCTCTTTTCCTTCTTTTATTTCCAAAGGTGGTATAATCCTGTATGTCACCGGTTTTACTGTCCCGGTGCCCTTTTTTTTATCGGCCAGACCGGCTGTGAGATGCAGCGCCTGATTTAAATAAGACAATTTAATGAGCGCGAGTTCGACGTGTAATCTTTTATTTCTTGCGGCTTTATAATGAAGCTCGGATTCACTCAACAAATTTAACGCACTGATCAGGTAAGAGCTTTCAACGTCCTGCGCTACCTGAGCATATTTATCCTTAAAATCTTCCACTACGTCTAACAATCGGGCCGCTTTTTCATCTTTGCATATCAGCAGGTTTCTGATAAATTCGGCGAAGCCACTCAACAGCAGATCGCCTTCGAATCCCTTACGGTTGATTTCATCATAGACAAGAAGCGATTCCGCTAATTGCTGATTCCGGACGGCTTCCAGTAATTTAAAATAATATCCGGCATCGAGAATGTTTAAGTTCTCCAATGTGTCGGCATAGGTTATTTTCCCATCAGAAAAACTGACCATCTTATCCATCAGGCTCAGCGCATCACGCATACATCCTTCACTTTTTTGCGCAATGATTTCCAGAGCCGATTTTTCGGAAGGAATATTTTCCTTTTCACAGATCTCCATCAGATGATCCATGATATCCTGATTCGTGATCCGTTTGAAATCAAAAACCTGGCAACGACTCAGTATCGTGGGAAGTATTTTATGTTTTTCTGTAGTGGCGAGTATAAAGATGGCATATGGAGGAGGCTCTTCCAAAGTTTTCAGGAAGGCGTTAAAAGCCGAAGAGCTGAGCATATGCACTTCATCTATAATATAAACTTTATATTTTCCCGGTTGAGGAGCAAAACGCACCTGGTCAACCAAACTCCGGATATCGTCTACTGAATTGTTGCTGGCAGCATCCAGTTCATGAATGTTCAGAGAACTGCCTTCATTAAATGAAACACAGGAATGGCATACATTACAGGCTTCACCGTCGGCGGCGGGATTTTCGCAATTGATGGCTTTGGCTAAAATTCGTGCGCAGGTTGTTTTACCTACTCCCCTGGGTCCGCAGAACAAAAAAGCATGTGCAAGTTGCTTGTTGCGTATGGCATTTTTCAATGTTGTGGTGATGTGTGACTGTCCGACAACGGTCGAAAAAAGCTGCGGCCTGTACTTTCTTGCAGAAACAATGAATTTATTCATAAATCTTTACCTCCGGAATCAATCCTGTGCGCAATGTAAATAAAGATTTAGAAAACAGGATGTCTTTTAAATTCAACCGTCCGGTCGAAAATATAACGATAGGTTTTCAGTTTTCTGCTGGGGTAGGTGTCGGCCATTGTACGGATCATATTAATCATTTTTGGATTGAAATCGCCCACCCATTGCATTTCATATTCAGTATAGGGAAGAATAAGTACCATCTTGCCCGTTTCGGCAATCATAAAAGCATCAATACCCATACCCTGGTATTCGGGAATAACGCCAAAAACAAGACCGGTAAATTTCTTATTCTTTTTGGTTTTTACCATCCATAAAAATTTCAGCTTCTGCAGAATGCCGAATTTCCCGTTTAAAAACTTGAACCATTGATTCAGATCAGGAATATTGGCAAAAAGCCCGACCGGTTTATCGTTGTGATATGTAAACCAGATCAGTCTTTCCTCCATAAATGGCTTCATTTGACTGAAGAGATGTTTTACCTGTTCAAGTTTTAGCTGTTTCATGCCGCCGTGACCAGCCCATGCTTTATTGTAGACCTCTGTAAAATATCCGGCATAAAGATCCAGGTTTTTTTTACTGATGTGTGCGGCCCGGAAAGAAGGATCGGCAGCTATGACCGCATGCCGGTCCATCAGCTTTTTGCTGAAAGGCTTTTTTGGGTCCATTCCAAAGCAGATCTGTTCAAAAAAAACTTTAAAACCATAATTTTCAAAAAGGTTTTGATAATACGGGGCATTATAATTCATTCTGTATAGCGGTTCATGAAAACCATCAGTAACAAGCCCCCACCAGGTGTCCCGCTCGCCGAAATTAATGGGCCCGTCCATCGCTGCCATACCCCGTTGCATCAGCCAGTGCTTAGCTACGTCGAATAACTGATCTGCTGCATCCTGATTGTTAATGCAGTCAAAAAAACCAATTCCTCCCACAGGGAAAGTATCTCCGGCAGTTTTATACCTTTTATTTGTAAAGGCGGCAATCCTGCCCAGCAAAGTTCCGTCTTCATCCTTCAGAATCCAGCGCGCAGCCTCACCATGCCTGAAGGCCCTGTTTATTTTCGGATTGAAAACTTCTTCAATATCCTTGTCCAGCGGCCGAATATATCCGGCCACACCGCCCAGGATATCTACATTTGCCTGGATAAATGCACGGCTTTCGGACTGATCACGTACCTGAATTAATTGCATGTATAAGACGTTAATATTCGTAAAAATACTTGCTTTTTCATTTCGGAATTCCGGCTCCGTACACTTACCTTTGCAGCCGATTTTAAAGTAACCTTTAATTACACGCTATATGCCAAATGCAGGCAAGATCAAACAAATTATTGGTGCAGTAGTGGATGTGCAGTTTCCGGGCAAACTTCCAGAAATTTATAATGCTCTTGAATTGCAGAAACCAGGTGGCGGAGCACTGGTAATGGAAGTACAACAGCATTTGGGAGAAGACAGTGTTCGCTGTATAGCCATGGATGGGACCGAAGGATTGACCAGGGGCATGGAAGTCCTGGATACCGGCATTCCCATATCTATGCCCGTGGGTGATTCCATCAAAGGAAGATTATTTAATGTGACAGGAGACGCTATCGATGGTCTTCCTGCAGTTTCCAAGGAAGGAGGAAGACCTATTCACAGCAAACCTCCTGCATTTGAAAATCTAAGTGTAAGTACTGAAGTGTTATTTACTGGTATTAAAGTAATTGACCTGATTGAACCTTACGCGAAAGGGGGAAAAATCGGACTTTTCGGCGGGGCTGGTGTGGGAAAGACGGTATTAATCCAGGAATTAATCAATAATATCGCGAAAGCGTATGCGGGTGTATCTGTTTTTGCAGGAGTAGGCGAACGCACCCGCGAAGGAAATGACCTGATGCGTGAAATGATTGAAGCCGGCATTATGAAATATGGCGACAATTTCAAACATAGCATGGAAAATGGCGGTTGGGATCTTTCTCAGGTGGATATGAAAGAACTGTCAGAATCCAAGGCAACTTTTGTTTTCGGTCAGATGAATGAACCACCCGGCGCACGTGCCCGTGTGGCACTGAGTGGTCTGACTATCGCCGAATATTATCGGGATGGCGATGGTAAGGGACAGGGTCGTGATATTCTGTTTTTTGTTGACAATATCTTCCGTTTTACACAGGCAGGTTCTGAAGTATCTGCCCTGTTGGGACGTATGCCTTCTGCTGTCGGTTATCAGCCAACTTTGGCGACGGAAATGGGGTTAATGCAGGAAAGGATTACTTCTACAAAGAACGGCTCCATTACATCCGTTCAGGCGGTTTATGTACCAGCCGATGATTTAACAGATCCGGCGCCTGCAACAACGTTTGCCCATCTTGATGCGACTACCGTTTTGGATCGTAAGATTGCCGATCTGGGAATTTATCCGGCTGTGAATCCGCTGGATTCCACCAGCCGTATTCTGACTCCTAAAATCGTGGGAGACGCTCATTATGATTGTGCAAACAGGGTTAAACTTGTTTTACAGCGGTATAAAGAATTACAGGATATTATCGCGATACTTGGTCTGGATGAATTAAGTGATGAGGATAAATTAATTGTATCCCGCGCACGTAAAGTGCAGCGTTTCCTTTCCCAGCCATTCCATGTAGCTGAGGCTTTTACCGGTCTGAAAGGAGTTCTGGTTCCGATTGAAGAAACGATACGCGGATTTAATATGATTATGGATGGTGAAGTGGATGAATATCCTGAAGCCGCATTTAATCTCGTGGGTACGATTGACGATGCGATAGAGAAGGGTAAAAAACTGATGGCTCAGGCGCAGGGATAAATCAAGTATAAGAGTATAGGAGTATAGGAGTGAACTATTCGCTCACCTCCAAACCTAACTTATAACTCTTATACTCCTATACTCTTATACTAAATGTGATGAATCTAGAAATACTGACTCCGGAAAAAAAGCTTTTCAGCGATGAAGTTTATGGTGTACAATTACCCGGTGTAAACGGATCTTTTGAAATATTGGACAGACATGCCCCTTTGAT
>DASXKM010000690.1:0-3595 GCA_036496825.1 Puia sp.
ATCCAAAACCCTGATAAGATAGCGGTGTCATAATCTGTCTATTTAAAAAATCAGACCAGTAAAAGCTCTATACGTTTAAAGCCTTCCCCGACATTAACATTTTGCCACAATATTTTGTAGATCGTGTCAGAAATAGGCATATCGGCTTTAAAGTGTTGGTTGAGCCGGTAAAGGCACTGGCTCGCATTATAACCTTCGGCAACCATATTTAGTTCCAGTTTGGCGGTATTTACCGAATATCCCTTCCCAATCATATTTCCGAACATACGGTTTCTGCTAAATAAAGAATAGCAGGTTACCAACAGATCACCCAGATAAACGGAAGCCGCGTAATTTGTACTCTTCTTTGCATCAACGGATCCAGCCAGCTCATGGATGCCTACTTCGATGTGACTAATACCCGCTTTCAGCAGAAAACCAGCCATTTCATCCGCGCAATTGGCAATAAAAACACTCAAAAAATTATCACCGTATTCCAGTCCATGCGCCATTCCCGCGCCGAGGGCATAAATATTTTTGAGGACGGCTGCGTACTGAACGCCATAGATATCATTGTTAATAATTGTGTTCAAGTAGTCCGTCGAGAAATTAGACGCAATTTCCTCCGTTGTGGTAACAGAATTTCCCGAGAATGTGAGATAAGATAATTTTTCGGCCGCAATTTCTTCGGCATGACAGGGACCCATAACCGTAAAATACCGATCGCCTCCCAATCGAAATTGCTGGCTTAGGTAATCATTCAACAGAAGGTTTCTCTCCGGCAGAATTCCCTTAACCGCAGAAAGTATTATTTTCTCTTCAAAAATTTCCGATGGCAGTTGTTGAAAGATTTGTTCTATGTAAGCAGAAGGAATGGCGATTACGATGCAATCGGAATCTCTGATCAGATTTTCCAGATCACGGGTCAGGTTAAGACGGTTTATATCAAAATAGACTGAGCTGAGATAATAAGGATTATGATTTTTTTTCCTGAGATGATCGATGATTGCCGTATTCCTTATCCACCAGTTTACCGTATGGTTATTATCTGTCAGAATTTTGACAAGAGCTGTTCCCCAACTACCGCTTCCTAAAATTCCAAATCGCATTGAATCCTGCATTTTAGTGAATAAAAAGGCCGGATCATTTCTTTACCTCAAATAACTTGTCTTTGTCAACAACGGTTACCTTAGAACCATTGTTGAGAATTTTACTCACTGTACCGTAAGGACCGGTCACCACCTGATCGCCGGGATTCAATCCACTTACAATTTCAATATTATTAATATCCTGTATATCGGTTTTAACAGATACCTGTTTAACCGTTTTATCGGGCTGTAAAAGAAAAACCACTTCATTTAAATCGCCGATCGGAACAGTTGTTTTCATATCTCCCATATTATCTTCTACCGGTTTTCTGTCCTTGGCGGCGGCTGTTGCACCCGCTGTTTTTTCTCTTGTAGTAACTGCATTGATAGGTACAGAAAGTACATCTCTGTGTGTCTTTGTCTCAATATCAGCACTTGCCGTCATACCCGGACGGAATACCAGGCCCCTGGGTCTTTTATTGGCCGTCAAATCTTTATAACTGGCGGGATCCAGGCGGATGTGAACTTTATAATTTGTGACATCGTTTGTGGTGGAACTCGAAGCGGAAGCTGCCGAGGCAACAATACTGCTGGCGATCTGGGTAACAACGCCGTTGAACTTCCTGCCATTATAAGCATCCACTTCCACAATGGCCGTGTCGCCCAGATGCACTTTCGTGATGTCATTTTCACCCACGTCTACGACCGCTTCAATCTTGCTCATATCAGCAACGCGCATTATTTCGGTACCTGCTGTCATCTGATTCCCGGCTACACGTTCTCCCTTCTTAACACTGAGAAGGGACACCACCCCGTTAATGGGTGAAGTCAGGCTTGCCCGGTTTACACTTTCAGCCTGAATCGCCAGGTTTGCTTTTGCACTTGCAACTGCAGCCATGTTTACGTTCACACTCTGCAGAGCCGCATTATAAGCAGCCTGGGCTGTTCTTAGACTGGTGGTTGCTGTCTCAAATTCTGAAAGGGATATAACTTTTTGCGCCAACAGTGTTTTCTGCCGGTCATATTGTGCCTGAGCAGCATCCATGCTGGCTTTCAGTCCGGGCAGCTGGGCCTTGGAATTATCCACCATTGCCTGCTGCTGATTTACCTGGGCTGCCGCCTGGTTTCGCTGGTTAGAATAAATATCGGCAAATATCTTGGCAAGCTGCTGTCCTTTTCGCACACTGTCACCTTCAGCAACATTCAACTCAACTATTTCTCCGGATATATCAGAACTCATTTTGACTTCTACTTCAGGGTATATTTTTCCACTGGCTGTAACTGTTTCAGTAATTGTATGACGTCCCGCTTTTTCAACGGATACTTTGATCCCTTCTTCTTTTCCAATGACGCCGGTTTTTTTTAATATGACGAGCAGTAGTATAAGTACTACCAGGCTAACAATGATCCAAACCAGCTTCTTGTTCATACGAGGTTGTTGTAATAATTTTTTTATAATTTAATTCCGAGCCCTTTATAATACTCCAATACTTTTATGCGAAAAACATAATCATACTGCGCTATGAGCACATTTATGCGGGCCGTAAACAAATTATTTTGATTGGTTAAATAATCTATCGTGTTCAGCATTCCAATTTCATATCTTTTGGTTGCGAGGTCAAATGATTTTTCTGCAACAACCACAGCTTTTTTATTGGATTCGAATTTCTGAAGGGAGGCCACTGCATTATAATAAGCCTGGTATACACCCTGTTTCAACGTAAGCAGGTCATTGTCCTTTGTCAGTTTCGCTGTTGCCACATTCAGCTGGGCTTTTTTATAGTTGATACGGGCAGTATTTCCGTTGAAAATCGGAATGTTTAACTGCAATCCCACCTGCTGACCAAAGTTGTTACTCAATTGATCTCCGTAGCCTTTAAAGGCTTTATAGAATGGCTGACTGCTGTAGGTAGTATTTACATTTGGAACGAAGACCTGATATTGATCATTATTGCCCGCGTTGAGTGCATATCCGTTGGTGCCGGTAATAATAGGTACAAAATTTACCTGGCGGAGGTCATTAAAAAAGTTATCACCCAGCGCACCATAAGCAGAAAGTGTAGGGTATAAACGTCCTTTATTGTAATCAACGTTTTTTTCGGCTGAGTTTATACGCAGATCATTCATTTTTTGTTGGGGAAATGTTCCGATCGCTATCGAATAAACGATGTCGGGCTGAAGAGATGAAATAGGTTCGACCGGAATGGTTTCCACAGGCGGTGTATCCAGGTCGAAGGGTGCTGCGGCGTCCAGATTGAGAATCGCCTGTAATTGGAGTTTATCAATATCATAAGTTTCCTGAGCAGAAATAATAGACGCGGTATCTGTTGCAAACTGGACTTCAAGTTCAGCAGCATTCAACTCAGGAAGAGAGCCTGCATTTACAAGTGCCCTGGTATTTGCGAGCTGTTGTTCAGTCAGCTGTATCTTGGTTTTTGCAAGGGTCACCTGTTCTTTTGCCAATAATGCAGAAAGATAGGCAGCCGCGACATTTAGTGTGACATCATTTTTTACCTTATCAATATTGA
>DASXKM010000691.1:0-5669 GCA_036496825.1 Puia sp.
CAAGAACATCCGACAATACGGAATCATTAACTATTGTCACATACGATGGTCATCAGATGACGGTTGGTCCAACGTCAGAGGAAGAATTACAAAAAATCATCGAGGCCGGAGGCAGAAAAGCGGAGATCTATTCACGTCTCAGAAACCTGCGGGATAAATATGCCGGTCTGATCCGCGAAAAATTTCCAAATATTCCCAGAAGGGTTTCCGGTTATAATCTGCCCCAGCTGCTACCTGAAAATGGTTTTAATATCGCTAAAGCGCTCGTTGGTTCAGAAGGCACCTGCGTAACCATTCTGGAAGCGAAACTTACTTTATTAAAAGCGCCTAAACAAAAAACCCTCGTGGTACTTGGATATAAAGACGTCTATGAGGCGGGTCATGCAGTAATGCAAATTCTTAAACACAAACCAATCGGACTTGAAGGCATTGATGATATTCTTATTAGTTACATGGAAAAGAAGGGTTTGAATTTAAAAGACCTCCCGTTGTTACCGGAAGGTAAGGGCTGGTTGTTAGTCGAGTTCGGTGGAGAAACAAAACAGGAGTCAGATCAAAAAGGCAGGATGTTAATGGAAGAACTAAAAAAAGAGAAAGATGCTCCTACCATGAGTTTATTCGATGACCCGGCTCAGGAAAAAATGCTGTGGGAAGTCAGGGAATCAGGATTGGGAGCTACGGCCTGGGTGCCGGGTGAACCGATGAGTGTTCCGGGCTGGGAAGATTCGGCTGTTCCTCCTGAAAAAGTTGGAGAATATTTAAAAGCCCTCAGGGACTTATTCAGTAAATACGATTATCACCCTTCTGTTTACGGACACTTCGGGCAGGGATGTATTCATTGTCGAGTTGAATTTGATCTCTTTACGGAAACCGGTTTGAAAAACTATAAGGCATTCACAATCGAGGCTGCGCATCTTGTGGTAAAATTTGGCGGATCATTGTCAGGGGAACATGGGGATGGTCAGGCCCGGGGTGATTTGCTCGAAATTATGTACGGAAAGGAATTGGTTGAGGCTTTTAAAGAATTCAAGTCTATCTGGGATCCGGAATGGAAAATGAACCCAGGTAAAATCATCGATTCCTATGGCCAACTCACCAATCTCCGGATAAATAATCACTATAATCCACCTCATGAAAATACTCATTTCAGTTTTCCGGACGACAAAAATGACTTCGCCCGGGCAACACTCCGTTGTGTCGGAGTGGGCAATTGCCGGAGACATGAGAATGGTACCATGTGTCCAAGCTATATGGTGACCCGCGACGAAAAACACAGTACGCGGGGAAGAGCGCGTATGTTATTTGAAATGATGGAGGGCGACATCACGAAGGGTGGCTGGAAAAACAAAGACGTCAAAGAATCATTGGATTTATGCCTCGCATGTAAAGGATGCAAAGCAGATTGTCCCGTAAATGTGGATATGGCTACTTACAAATCAGAGTTCCTGTCACATTATTATAAAGGACGCATAAGGCCCCGGACAGCGTATGCTTTTGGTTGGATTTACTGGTGGTCAAGAATAGCAACTCATGTTCCGCGTCTTGCAAATTTTATGATGCACGCGCCAGTGATCAGTTCTGTTACCAAGGCCATCGCGGGAGTTGCGCCTGAACGGCGAATGCCAAAATTTGCACCTGTAAATTTTAGAGACTGGTTCGCAGAAAGAAAAACAAAACAAACAACGAACAATAAGATTATACTATGGGTCGATACATTCAATAACTTTTTTTTACCGGAAACCCTTGTTGCGGGTGTCGAAGTATTGGAAGCCGCCGGATTTGAAGTGATCATTCCACGGCAAATTTTATGCTGCGGCCGGCCCCTGTACGATTTCGGTATGCTAACCACAGCAAAAAAAATGTTGCTTCAAATTCTGGATGTTTTGGAAAACGAAATTCAGAAAGACATTCCCATTGTTGGCCTTGAACCAAGCTGTGTTGCCGTTTTCCGTGATGAATTATGCAACCTTCTTCCCGATAACGAAAATGCGAAAAGACTAAAGAAGAATGTTTTTACACTGGCTGAATTTCTTGACAAACGGGCAACTGATTTTAAAATTCCCACCTTAAAAAGAAAAGCGATCGTCCAGGGCCATTGCCATCACAAGGCGATAATGAAGATGGACAGTGAAAAAAATATTTTCAGGAAGACTGCTATGGATGTGGAAATGCTGGATTCGGGATGCTGCGGTATGGCGGGATATTTTGGATATGAAAAAGGTGACCATTATGCAGTCTCTGTCGCCGCCGGCGAACGGGTATTATTACCTGCCGTGAGAAACGTCGAAAAAACAACCATTGTAATTGCGGACGGATTCAGTTGCCGGGAGCAGATTGAACAGGAAACAAATCGAAAAGGACTGCATTTGGCTCAGGTGCTTCAAATGGCCATCCGGGAAAAGGGAAAGAATTCTTCTGATGAGTATCCTGAGAAATTATATGTTGACGGAATGAAATTAATAAAACCGAAAAGTAATTATCTGCCATTTGTATTGGGAGTTTTTGCCGGGTTATATTTTAAGAACATTGTGTCCGGAATGATAAAATCATTTTTATGAGGCTCGGTAAAAAAGTATGGGCAATACCCGAAGGCTATATTCCCGGATGGAGCAATGGCCCCGCCCCCGATTTTACCAGCCATGAAGCGGCATGTATTCTCAATGTGACTGATCAGGAAGCGCATATCGAATTGAAGATCTATTTCTCAGATAAGGATCCGATCGGCCCTTACAAAATCATAGTACCAGGAAACAGAACTTTTCATATGCGGTTCAATGATCTGACAGATCCGCAAAAAATACCTCTGGAAACAAATTATTCGAGTGTTTTTATTTCCGACGTTCCGGTTATCATTCAGCATACGAGACTGGATTCCCGTCAGGCAGAAAATGCCCTGATCACTACGATGGCCTACACGGAATAGACTGCTGAACGTGCGTCCGAAATTATGAATATTGAAATTGCGCCAAAATAAGTTCTGATGACTCTTTTCCTTCAGACAGTGCTGGCACCTGCTTCCAGGGAAGCGAAGACCATAAAAGAATTGTTTTCCGCATTTAATATAGCGGCACTGGCAATGCTTTTGTTTGTATGTGCCTGTGTAATCTATATATGTTTCAGGTATCGGAGGAAAGCGGGAGATGATGACCAGCCCCTGGCAGGTCACAATAATAATTTTTTGGAAGCCGCCATGATCGGCCTCCCCTTGTTGATTTTGGTTTTTTTCTTTTACCGGTCAGTAAGTGCGGAAGCGCAAATTGCACCGACAACAGACAGTAAAAAAATTCCCGACGTAATTATTACCGCGCATCAATGGTGGTGGGAAGTTCAGTATCCTAAAAACCATGTAATCGCTGCCAACGAAATCCACCTTCCTGTCGGGAGACCTATTTTGATGGAAATGCGGAGCGCAGATGTTATTCACGACTGGTGGGTTCCTTCGTTTGGAAATAAAATAGATCTGATACCGGATATCAAAAATTATCTCAGGCTCAACATCATAAAACCCGGAACATTTATGGGTGCCTGTAGTGAATTCTGCGGGGCCGAACATGCATGGATGCGGATAAAAGTGATAGCGGAAATGCCGGAAAAATTTAATATGTGGCTACAGAATAATGGCAGTCTGTCTGCGCCGGTCACCGATAGTATATCAAAAACCGGAGCAATGTTGTTTCAGGAAAAATCCTGCGCCGGCTGTCATCGTATTGGGGGCACTGATGCTGATATGAAAATAGGTCCTGACCTTACTCATCTGGCGGGGAGACAGGACATTCTAACGGGTCTGCTCGTAAACAACCGAACAAATCTGGCGAAATGGATTGGCCACGCTCAGGAAGTAAAACCCGGCGCATATATGCCGGATTTCTCTCTCTCCAAAGATTCGTTAACCGCACTCGTGCACTATTTAAGCCTTTTGGAATAATGTTGGATCATATTTACATACCAGAACCTGCCAGTCCCTTACCGGGTATATCGATCAGTTCGGATAAAGGATTACTACAGTGGATATCATCAGTCGACCATAAAATGATTGGCATCATGTATCTGATGACGTCTGCTTTGTTCCTTCTGATCGGTGGTGCTGAAGCTTTGCTCATGCGTCTTCAGCTGGCGATGCCAATGAATCATTTTCTGGGACCGGAAGCATATAATCAACTTTTTACGATGCATGGCACGACGATGATATTTTTCGTAGCGATGCCTGCCATCTTTGGTTTTTCCGTGTATTTCGTTCCACTGATGATCGGAGCGAACGAAATGGCATTTCCGCGATTAAATGCTTTTAGTTTATGGATCACCGTTCTTGGCGGCTTCCTGCTGTATTTTAGTTTTCTTGCCGGGGGTGCGCCAGACGCCGGATGGTTTAATTACGCTCCACTCAATCAGAAAAACTATTCATCAAGCAACGGCATAGATTATTATGCTTTGGGTCTTCTGATTGCGGGCATCGGAAGCGTTACCACTTCCGTGAATCTGATCGTGACAATTCTGAAATACCGGGTAAAAGGAATGAAGCTAAATAAACTTCCACTATTTGTCTGGATGGTACTTGTAAATTCCTTTCTGTTACTGGCAGCATTTCCATCACTGAATGCTGCTTTGTCTATGGTTCTGCTGGACAGACAATTCAATACACATTTTTTTAATACAGCAAATGGAGGATCCGCTTTATTGTGGCAGCATTTGTTTTGGGTATTCGGTCATCCGGAAGTATATATTTTAATACTCCCTCCTTTTGGAATTCTGTCTGAAGTATTTCAGGTTTTTTCACGTAAACCCATTTTTGGTTATCCTTTCGTGGCCGCCTCGTCAGTCGCCATCGCATTACTGGCATTTGGCGTATGGATACATCATATGTTTGCTGTGGGTCTTGGAAATACGGTGGATACTTTTTTTTCGGCCAGCAGTATGTTAATAGGAATTCCCACAGGTGTAAAGGTCTTTAACTGGATGGCCACCATGTATGGCGGTAAAATCAAATTTACAGTTGCCATGATGTTTGCAATCGCTTTTCTGATCGAGTTTACGATCGGAGGATTAAGCGGTATTGCGTTTTCCATTGTTCCGATCGACTGGCAGTTGACGGACACCTATTACGTTGTCGCGCATCTTCATTATGTTTTTATTGGAGGAACTATTTTCGGTTTACTCGCCGGACTTTTCTATTGGTTTCCCAAAATGACAGGAAAGATGATAAATGAAAAACTGGGCAGATTATTTTTCTGGCTGTTCGTGATCGGATTTAACCTGACTTTTCTTGTACAGCACGTCCTTGGCATTCTGGGCATGCCGCGAAGGGTATACACATATCCTGATTTAAAATGGTACGGAATGCTGAATATGATTTCTACCATTGGAGCTTTTTTGATGGGAATATCAGTTGTTGTACTGGCCTATACTATTGTCATAAGTATAAGATACGGAAAGCCGGCATTTAGGGACCCCTGGAAAAGTAGTACGCTGGAGTGGTATACGTCATCTCCTCCTTCTTTAAAAAATTTTGATGAATTGCCTGCAGTCAGCAGCATTCGTCCGCTCTGGGATGATAAAGATTATCAACAAAAACAGGAAGCAAATGGGAAATAACGCGATGATCAAACTGGTTGTTTTTACAGAGGCTTTTTTCTTCCTCTCTTTGATTATTGCCTTTATTTATATGGATTTAA
>DASXKM010000692.1:0-3336 GCA_036496825.1 Puia sp.
TTATCTGGTACTTCATAAAAGTAATTCAGACAGCAGCAAATCCGCTGAAAAGGATCCCGCCCTGCTGGTAGGTTCTAAAACATCGGCCTTTAACCGGTCCATAGCCAGTGTCTTAAGTGCTTATTTTTATTTATCTGATGCGTTTTTCAACGGTGACACCACCCAGATATCGGTTGCAGCCCAAAAACTAAGTATAACCGTCGACAGCATCCGGTTTGACCAGTTCAAGGCAGATTCATCTTTGATTTTGACAGCCGTTACCGTGGCTCAGTCAATTCCTCCTGAAATTGTGGGTTTACTCGGCGAAAAGACTATGGAACAAAAGAAAAGAGAATTTAATATGATTACGGCTGATTTGTATTCGCTGGTCCGCGCGGTGAAATATGATGGGAATGTGATTTATTATATGAGTTGTTCTACGGCGTTTGCCGATTCAACGGAGGGCAACTGGCTGAGTATAACAACAAAGATTTCCAATCCATACAGCGGGAAAATCAGCGGGAATAATAATGGCGCGTCCAATTGCGGTGAAATCAAGGACAGTTTGCGCTTTCGTACCGGTGAGTGAATGATGAAAAAAACATTGCTAATTAGTTTGTTGTTCTATGCTGGTATCCTTCATGCACAGAATAAGTATAGCATAACCGGCTACGTAAAAGATTCTCTCTCTTCAGAAAATCTGATCGGAGCCACGGTCAGTTTTATCGGCCAAAAAAAAGGCATCAGCACAAACAATTATGGATTTTTCTCCATTACATTGCCCGAAGGTAAGTATGTCATCACTGTGTCTTATGTCGGGTACATATCAAAAAGCCTGGAATTCAGCCTTGATAAAAATATCAGCTACAATTTTCTGATCAACCAGCATAGTGCGGCTAATGAGGAAGTGGTCGTCTATGCCAAAAAAAAAGATGTCAATGTAACCAGTGCACAAATGGGGAAGATAGATTTATCCATTTCACAGGTTAAAAACCTGCCTGTTCTGTTCGGAGAAATTGATATCATGAAAACCCTGCAGTTGTTACCGGGTGTCAGTAATGCCGGTGAAGGAAATACCGGCCTTTATGTAAGAGGCGGTGGTCCGGATCAAAACCTCATCACGTTAGATGACGCCATTGTTTACAATACAGGACACCTGTTTGGTTTTTTCTCCATATTTAATTCTGATGCCATCAAGAACACGACCCTTATCAAAGGCAGTATGCCGGCTCAATATGGCGGGCGTTTGTCATCCGTACTGGATATTTCGATGAAGGAAGGAAATATGAACAAGTATGAAGTGGATGGCGGATTGGGTCTGCTCGCATCAAGATTATCTGTCCAGGGTCCTCTCATAAAACAAAAGGCTTCTTTCATTGTTTCCTACCGGAGAACCTATGTGGATCTTTTGGTTAGTCCGTTTGTTTCCAGATCCAGCAGTTTTTATGGTTCCGGTTATTATTTTTACGACCTGAATGTAAAAATGAATTATCAGTTTTCAGAAAAGGATCGTATTTATCTGAGCGGATATTTCGGAAGGGATGTATTTGATTTCAATAATTCACGCCGGTCGTTCAGTACCGATATTCCCTGGGGCAATTCAACTGCCACTTTAAGATGGAACCATGTTTTCAACCGAAGATTATTCGCAAACACTACATTATTGTATAACGATTACAAATTCGCGTTCAACGGGGCACAGGATAATTTTGCACTCAGCCTTTCTTCCGGAATCCATGACCTGTCTGCCAAAACAGATTTTGATTATTATATGAACCCGAAAAATAAAATCAGGTTCGGTGCGCTTTACACATATCATACATTTACGCCGAATATTCTGACTGGTCACCAGGATTCAATCGTATTCACGCCCAATAATTCAAATATCAAATATGCCCGCGAAGCAGCGGTATATTTGCAGGACGACTGGCAGGTCAGTGAAAAGATAGATGTCAGCGCGGGGATTCGATGGAGTGGTTTTGAGCAAATTGGACCTTACACGATTTATCAGACAGATGTCGATGGCAATAAGACAGACAGCACACATTTCAGCAAAGGACAGAATGTAAAAACATATGGAGGACCGGAACCGAGATTTACTGTCCGTTATTCCCTGAATGATCAAACGTCGGTCAAAGGATCCGTCTCCAGAAATCTCCAGTATATTCATCTCGTCAGCAATGCCGGCACCACACTGCCGACGGATCTTTGGGTACCAAGTACCTATATCGTAGCACCGCAAATCAGCTGGCTTTATTCTGCCGGTCTGTTTAAGAATTTCAACAATAATATGTTTGAGTCATCGGTAGAATTTTATTATAAACAAATGCAGAATCAGATCGAATACAAAGAAGGATATACGCCTTCCCTCAGCGATCCGGAGAACTCGTTTGTATTTGGGAAAGGATGGAGTTACGGAGCTGAATTCTTTGTGAATAAGCAAAAGGGCCGTTGGACCGGATGGATCGGGTATACATTGTCCTGGACATGGAGACAATTCCCTGCGCTCAATAACGGCAAGAAATATCCTGCCAAATATGACCGGCGTAACGATCTTTCGGTCGTGAGCACCTACGAGTTGAATAAGCATTGGAAATTTTCCGCTGTATTCGTTTTTGCCAGTGGAAATGCAACATCCTACCCGGAAAAATTTTATATCATTGAGGGTACACTGACACAGGATTTCAGTCGCATCAATCAGTACCGCTTACCCCCTTATAACCGTCTGGATCTGGCTGCTATTTACACACCCACTCATAAATTAAATAAAAAATTATACAGCAGCTGGGTTTTTAGCATTTACAATGTTTATAACCGGCTAAACCCGTATTTTATTTATTTTGATCAGACAGGCAATCCCTTTGATGGCTCACTACAGGTTCAGGCAAAAAAAGTTTCTCTTTTCCCCATCCTGCCTTCTGTTACATGGAATTTTCATTTTTAGTTTTCCGTTTATATAAAACTTGCCAGCGGATAGGGTATCCGTTTATACTTTCGTTACTATTTAAAAATTCACATGAGAATAAGAATCATAAGCTGCCTGCTGGTACTTTCCACCGGCGTTTTTGCGCAAACTGAAAACCTGGATCTGTCCATGATGGCTAAAATCCGGGATGAAGGAATGAACCGTTCGCAGGTAATGGAGATTGTATTCAATCTGACGGATGCCAATGGTCCAAGACTGATGGAATCGCCGGGATATTTTAAAGCGGCTAACTGGGCAAAAACAAAATTTGCATACTGGGGTCTTGTCAACGCAAATCTTGAGGCCTGGGGAAACTGGGGTAAAGGCTGGGAACTGGAAAAATATTATCTGGCCATGACCAGCCCTTATTATAAACCAGTGATAGGATTTCC
>DASXKM010000693.1:0-3798 GCA_036496825.1 Puia sp.
ATCCTGAAGGAATGGAATTTTACCATTTCGACCTGCTTACCGGTAAAAGCCATATCAGAGATTTCTTTGCCATGCGGTTTAAAAGTTTTGATGATCTGTCTGAATTTACGACGAAAGTTAAAATGGAAGCCGACTTTTCAAATGCTACGATTGACAGCGATGATATTGGATTTTTTTCCTCTGATCTTAAGACATGGAAAAAAAATATTCTGATTACGGGGAAATTAAAAGGGTCCGTATCTGATCTGGCAGGAAAAAATATTAAGATTAATGCAGGACTACATACCGAACTCCGGGGGGACATTCATCTGGCAGGATTGCCGGATATAAATAAGACTTTTATCGATTTCAGATCGAATGATTTCCGGACAACCTATCAGGATATTATTACGTTTATCCCGTCCCTCAAAAAAATAAACAACCCCCGGATTGACAGGGTACAAAATTTACGTTTCATTGGAAATTTTCAGGGAACTGTCCAGAATTTTGTCACTTCTGGTACGATCGAAACCAACCTGGGAACGTTGGTTACGAATGTAAGCATGCAAATACCAACGGGACGGCCGGCCAGCTATTCCGGAAATTTACTTACAAACGATTTTCAATTAGGTAGATTTTTAGAAGACAGCAGCCTGGGTAAAATTTCCTTTAACGGGAAAGTGCATGGTACGGGGCTGGCCTTAAATACGATAAATGCCAGTCTGGATGGAAATGTGCGCGAATTTAATTACCAGGGATATACTTATGAAGATATCTTTATAAACGGACAGGTCAGGAAAAAAAGATTCGATGGAAAGATCATTTCCAACGATTCGAATCTGCACGCCACATTGATTGGTCTGATTGATTATAGTCAGGCGGTTCCCAAATTCGACTTCAATGCCGTGGTTGACAAGGCGAATCTCCATTCGCTTCATATTACCAGGGACAGTATTGATTTTAATGGAAAACTGCGGTTTAATTTCTCCGGAAATGACATTGACCACTTTTTGGGAAAGGCCAGAATATTTGATGCATCGATATTCAGAAAAGGGCAGCGAATGTCTTTTGACTCCCTGGTAGTCGAATCGAATATCATCGACAGCAGTAAGACGATAACGGTCATGAGCAATGAATTTGAAGCGGCCATTGTAGGTGAATTTTCCATCAAAAAACTGCCAGCCGCATTTCAGGAATTCCTCCATCGCTACTATCCGAGTTACATAAAACCCAATACAATTAAATTAAGCAGGGAAAAATTCAGTTTCGTAATTGCAACCCGTCAGGTTGACCCCTATCTTGACCTGTTTACAAAAAATTTCCGTGGATTTAATAATACCAATATAAACGGAAGGATCAATAGTGACCAGAACTTATTGAATATAAACGCAGATGTACCACAATTTAATTATAAAAATATTGCATTTTACAAAGTTGAGCTGAAAGGAAACGGTAACTACGACAGCCTTTACATTGACAACAAGATTAGCGAAGTATATGTAAATGACAGCCTGCATTTCCCGCAAACGCATATACAGCTTCGTTCATTTAATGATATCTCTGAAGTAAAAATCAGCACCAGTGCAAATCAAACACTCAATGCCGCCAATATTTCAGCAGAGGTAACCACACTTTCAGATGGCGTAAAGATAAAATTCAATCCTTCGACCTTTGACATAAACAGTAAGACCTGGACCATTGATAAAAACGGAGAATTATTATTTAGTAAAAACACGGTTGGTGCAGAATCTGTCAGAATCTATAGCGGCGAACAACAATTTCTGGTCAGCACAACACCTTCAGGCGAGGGAAACTGGAATGATGTACACCTCGACCTTAAAAAGATTAATATCGGCGACTTCTCCCCGTTTTTTATTAAGGATGAAAGAGTAGAAGGCGTATTGACCGGACAGGTTGATATCACAGATCCATTTAATCATACTTATGCGCGCTTCATCGGTCAGGCCGAATATTTTCGTTTTTCAAACGATTCTGTGGGAAGGATAGCTCTGACTGCCGATTACAATAAATCAACCGGTATTGTAAATGGTACAGTTAATTCTGACAATAAGGATTATCATTTCGACCTGAGAGGAATATTTAATACAAGTGACAGCGCTACGCAACCAATCAATATCATGATTCCCAATATGGTGAATACAAAAATTGATCTGCTGGAAAAATATATTGGAGCCGTATTCAGTAATGTCACCGGCTATGCAACGGGAAATCTGCAGATCGTTGGAACAGGTGATAAGCTGGACTATATTGGTGATATTCACTTAACAGACGCCAGGCTTCACGTAAATTATACCCGATGCACTTACCGTATTCCTTCTGCGATGGTTCATATGCGCGCTGACGGTATCGATTTCGGCGCCTTTCAGATCAGGGATTCGCTGGGCAATACGGCAGAAGTTACAAAGGGGAAATTATTTCATCATTCTTTCAGGAACCTGAGTTATGATTTTGCCATCAATACAAACAAGCTATTATTACTCAATACACATATTACTGATAATAATCAGTTTTACGGTACAATGATCGGCAGGGCGAATGTAAAATTATATGGTCCTCAGGAAGATCTGCAAATGGATATCAAAGGCGAACCCACCGACAGCTCATATATTTATATTCCGACTAACACCAGCCGTGAAAGTGCCGACGCAGATTTTATCGTCTGGAAAGTGTATGGCAAGGAAATGACAAAACAGAAACTGACTTCTTCAGAAAATAATTTCACTGTAAGCCTGGATATCACAGCCAATAACTACGCAAATGTTTTCCTGATCATTGATCCGCTGACCAAGGATATTATTAAAGCCACGGGACATGGAAACCTGCAGATGAGAGTGGGCACGAACGAAGACATGAGCATTCGTGGCCTGTATGTCATAGACCGGGGGAATTACAATTTCTCATTCCAGTCTTTTATAAAGAAGCCTTTCGTCTTTATGCAGGGTGTTGAAAATTTTATCAGGTGGACAGGAGATCCCTATGATGCTGATATAAACGTTCAGGCGATTTATGAAGCCGAGAATATTCAGATGAACGTTTTGGACGATGTAAAAAACTCCAATGGAACGATAACGAATTCTGGGCTCGGAGGCCCGAAGGCCAGGAATTATCTTGGACCCATTTGGGTGGTCGCAACGTTAAAGGACAAACTCATGCATCCGACGATTAATTTTGAAATACAAATACCGCCAAAGAGCGAATTGAAGAATGACTTATACGCACAAGGAAGAATTGATCAGATCAATTCAGACCCCGGTGAACTAAACAAACAGGTTGCATTTTTGCTTGTTTTTAATAGTTTTGGACCACTTACCTCAGGTGGCGCCACTTTAACAGCTAATGAAGCGGTGGGTGGTATTTTCGTTTCCAGTATATCCAGTTATATTTCCGGCGCCATGAGCAGCTATTTTTCTACCAAGTTTCAGCAGGTATTCAAAGACAAAAGCCTGCGCGTGAACTTCAATACGGCTGTCTATAATGGGTCGGCCTTAAATCCGGTCAACGATCCAAACCAAAATACCAACGTCTATACGTACGACCGGACCAATCTTAATCTGGCCGTTATCAAGAGTTTCATGAACGAGCGACTTACGTTTACTGTGGGGAGTGCATTCGACTTTGGCCTGACGGCCCAACAGGTTTCTAATGCGGCTGTGCAATTTCTTCCCAATGTGACGGCGGAATATAAACTGACCGAAAACGGTCGCGTGGTATTGACTTTCTTTTACCGCGATTCCTACAATTACATCAACCTGGGTAATCACACAATGAACAGTTCAGGAACAAGCATTTCTTATCGTC
>DASXKM010000694.1:0-4133 GCA_036496825.1 Puia sp.
AAAGGGAGAAATATATCTCGCTCCTTGCCCAGAGTACCTACATTCCGAAATGGATGATAGAGAAAACAAATGCGGACAACAGCCAGATTGCTTCGGTCAATTTTGTAAAGGTTCCCTATCAGACAATTTCAGACAGTACTATAAAAATATCAGATGCGGATATTCAGGCTTACCTGGATGATCATAAAAATCAATTTCAACAGGAAGAATCGCGTACTATCAGCTATGTCAGTTTCAGCGCAGCACCAACTGCTGCCGACAGCGCCACCATCTTCCAACAGGTTCAAATGCTGAGACCAGAGTTTACAACAACAACTGATGTAGAGTCTTTTCTGACGAAAAACGGAACAGAGACAAATTTCTCTGAATCATATACTCCAAAATCAAAACTGACCGGAGCAAGAAAAGATTCACTTACTTTATTGCCGGTAGGCGCTGTTGTGGGTCCTTATCTCGATGGAAGTAATTTTGTGCTGGCCAGAATCATGGATATAAAAACACTTCCTGATTCAGTTCGCGCTCGTCATATTCTCGTGGCGCTGAATGATCCGAAAACGAATCAGCCAAAGATGGATGACAGTACTGCCAAAAAGAAAATTGACAGTATAAAAACCCTGCTGGATAAGGGACAAAAATTTGACAGCCTGGCGTTTCATCTTTCTGAGGATGAAGGCAGCCGGATAAAAGGCGGCGACCTCGGATATTTTGGCCAGGGCCAGATGGTAAAGGAATTTGGAGATTTTACATTTAACGGTAAGAAGGGAGAAATAAAGATCGTAAAGACACAGTTCGGATACCATTTAATAGAAATCATGGATCAGAAAAATTTTGAACCTGCCTATAAGATCGCTTATTTTTCACGCCGTATAGAACCGAGTCAGGAGACAGATCAAAACGCCTCCGGTCTTGCCAGCCAGTTCGCTGGTGAGAATCGCGATAAGGCTTCCTTTGAGGCATCTGCGAAAAAACAAAACCTGCATGTCATTACAGCTCCGGAAATTCAGCCTACGGATTTTAATATACAGGGTCTTGGATCCAGCCGGTCACTGGTACGGTGGGCCTATGGTGCTAAACAGGGAGAAGTATCCGAATCTTTTTCTGTTGGAGATAAATATGTTGTAGTCCTGGTGAACGATATTAATCACAAAGGTATGGTTAGTCTGGCTAAAGCGAGACCCATGATCGAACCTATTTTAAGGAATCAGAAAAAGGCTGAGATCATTTCAGGAAAAATCGGAACTTCTGCAACTCTGGAAGCAGTGGCGACTAGTTTTTCACAGCCGGTTAGTCACGTTGACAGCCTTCAGTTTTCATCTCCTTATATTCCAAACGTCGGACCCGAAGCCAAAGTAGTGGGGTACGCATTCGATAAGCAGCTGACCGGAAAGGCAATTTCTTCTCCTGTAGGTGGTAATGAAGGTGTATTCGTTCTGAAAGTCAATAATGTAAGCGCAAAGGCAAATTATAATGTGGATCCGGAACAGGCCAGACAATCGATGTTGCAGTCCCAGGAAAATCTTATTCAGCGTTCCGGAACCGATGCACTGAAGAAAAAAGCAAAAATCGAAGACGATCGGGGAAAATTCCTTTAAAAGCCTAAGGCCTAAAGCTCAAAGCCTAAAGCCAATGCAACTTTTACTCTGGTAATCATAAGCCGGAAAACGACGGGAGGCATATGTCGTTGATAATTTTCAGATCAATTTATTTATAAGTTTTAGGCTTTGCGCTTTAGGCTTTGGGCTTTTAGCTTTCAGCTTGAAGGGCTTTTAAGTATCTTTGCAGGTGATGCAGGAAGAAATAATAAATAAAGTAAGCCAGAGCGCGCTGATTACACTGGACCTGGAAACCTTTTTCCCTTCTGAAAACATTCAGATTTTCGATCTGAAGTCTTTTCTTTTTATGGAACTGATTTTAAAAGAAAAGGATTTTCGCGCCGCGCTTACCACAACCGACTGGTCAGAATATAAAGATAAAATCGTTGGTGTTTATTGTTCGGCAGATGCTGTGATTCCGGTTTGGGCCTATATGCTTGTCACCAGTTATCTGCAACCTGTAGCCAGAGATGTGATGATGGGTGATGAGGCATCTGTTCTGAGACAGATCCTGACAAATCGTATCCAGGCGATCGACCCGGAGGAATACAAAGACAAACGGATCGTCGTAAAAGGTTGCGGCGATAAACCAATCGGTGATTTTGCCTATCTGGAAATAACTAAATTGCTAAGGCCTGTTGCCAAATCCATTATGTATGGTGAGCCTTGCAGTACGGTTCCGGTGTTTAAAGCAGAAAGCCTAAAGCCTAAAGCTTAAAGCCCACAGCATATATCCTTTCTCAATTTTTTTCTAGGAAACTCTTTCAGTTTTTAAGAACAAAATGTCAGCAAAGAGGTGGGCAAAGTATATTCCACTTCCAGACTTCCAGACTTCCAAACTTCCACACTTGCTTTCAGCCACAGGCTTAAAGCAAGGTTCCGCGCATAATCACAACCGCGACGGTGAAATAAATGATCAGTCCGGTCACATCCACGAGCGTCGCCACAAATGGTGCAGAAGATGCCGCCGGATCTGCGCCTAGTTTTTTGAGTAGTATTGGTAACATTGAACCGGAAAGGGTGCCCCATAAAACGACGCCAAGCAGCGAAAAGGCGACCGTTGAAGCGACGAGCAGATAGTGTTCGCCATAATTATAAATATGAAACTGCTGCCATAAAAAGATTCTTAAAAAACCAACGAGGCCCAGGATAGTGCCCAGCACAATACCTGAGAAGATTTCTTTCCGCATTACATATAGCCAGTCGCGGAATTTTATTTCACCCAGGGCCATCGCCCGGATAATGATAGACGAAGCCTGTGAACCTGAGTTACCGCCACTCGAAATAATCAACGGAATAAAAAGAGCCAGCACAACAGCTTTGCTGATTTCCCCTTCAAAAAAGCCCATGGCCGTGGCCGTTAGCATTTCTCCCAGGAACAGAATGACAAGCCAGCCTGCACGTTTTTTTACCAGATGACCAAAGGAAATGGTCGTATAGGGTTCTTCCAATGCTTCGGAACCCCCGATTCGTTGAATTTCCCTCGTGTTTTCTTTTTCAGATAAGCGTAATACATCATCCGAAGTAACAATACCTAGCAATACACCGGATTCATTTATAACCGGCAGCGCAAATCGACTGTTATTTTTAAAAATGGCAATGGTTTCTGTCTGGGCTGCGTTCACCGGCAGCGCAATGAACTGGTGATCCATTAATTTCTCAATCGGCGTGGATGGATCCACCACCAGCAATTCTTTGATATTGATATCATCAATTAATACCCCATTATCATCGATAACAAAAATAAAATTCAGCGTTTCTGCGGCCTGTCCCCGGGTTCTTATAATACCAAGTACCTGTTGCACTGAGTCAGATGATTTAATGGCCAGATAATCCGGAGTCATCAGACGACCGACAGAACCTTCCGGATAACCCAGAAGTTTCAATGTTTCCGCCCTCGTTTCAGGGTCCAGAATTTTCAATAATTCCTTAACGGCATTGCCAGGCAATAAACCCAGGAAAGCAGTTCGATCATCCGGCTGGAGTGCATTCAGCAATTCGGCGGCCTTTTCATCGGGCAGGGATTTGATAATAATTTCCTGCTTTTTCTTACGCAGAAATTTAAAAACCCTGGCGGCATGTTTTACATCAATATGCTGGAAAAGCTTACCTGCCCAATTCGTATACCGGTTTGTGAAATCAATAATATCCCGGGAAGAAAGTTTGTTCAGCTTTACAAACTCAGTGATCTTGTTGTTCTGCAGGAGGTTTTTTATGTCATTTAAATTCACCATACCCTATTGATTGATTTTGTAAAGTTCTGAATTTCGAAATAAAAGGAATCCAATTCATAATTCAAAAACCTGTCCCTGACTTCCCTCCGAGTTACTTCCAACCAGGGCATGTGTTCCAGCCCCGTGGAAGAAATATAAGTGGCTTTCCGGTTCATTTCTGATACTGGCGATGATTGTTTTCCATAAGAAAGAATGGTCTTCACAAAAAATAATTGCAGCATCATTTTTTTCTTCTTCTGAAACAGGAAAGTGACGGTCACGGAGCCTTTGGGTCAGTATTTCCATTTTTTCCGGGCTCCCTTTTATA
>DASXKM010000695.1:0-2257 GCA_036496825.1 Puia sp.
ACCGATCCCATTCCGTTCAGGTTAAACGGGCGGCCGATATTTCCTGTTATATTCGGAGAAATCCCTGCACCGACACGTCCATAGGATCCGAATGAAAAGGCATTATTGGTTGTCGTTTGCGAGAATGAAACTTCAGCAGGAAAAGAAAACAGAACGGAATACAAAATCGGAAGAAATGTTCTTTTCATGCAAGCAGTGTAAGTAAGGCGTTTAAATCAGGTAAACTATACGTCAAAGCGTAAATTGCCTGTTTAAGTTAATGATTTATTTTAATTTCTTTTCTTTCATATCTATTATATTACAATTCATGAAAAGAGATATTGCAGGAAACGAGGATGTCAGAATGCTGGTGGATACTTTTTATAGAAAAGTGAAAATGGATCCTCTCATTGGATTTATTTTTACGGATATCGTTCACGTGAATTGGGAGAAGCATTTACCGGTTATGTATGCATTCTGGGAGCAGATATTATTTTATACTGGTAATTATGCCGGGAATCCGATGGAAATACATAAACATGTTCATCAGCTCACACCATTGCGTACGGAACAATTTGATCGATGGATTAAATTATTTTATGCTACCGTAGACGAACTTTTTTCCGGTGAAAAAGCTGAACTGGCTAAAGAAAGGGCGCTCAGCATTGCCACCATGATGAAAATAAAAATTTTGCAGAAGTAGTAATCTGTTGTCAGGGTAAATCAGGAACCGCCGCGATCCGGATTACAGGATCTTTTAAAAAACTATTTGCCGGTGAGGTCACTTCAAAAATATGATAGCCCCATGCGGGCATGTCAAGATAAATTCCTTCAGACAAAATCTTATTTCCTTCCCTGTCATAAAGGGCCGAGCTCATCATGTCCCTGAAACGGAGACTCTGGTCTGCCAGCGATTGAATTGGTAACTTGATATAACACTGACCCTGATGCGGAGCATAATTGACGACCACCATGGCCAGGTTGTCAAATTCGTCCTCCCACAAAAACGCCAGGAAGGATTCACAGGAATTGTTTCCATCCCAGGCAGGTAACGGATCGAGTTGCCGCCATTGACCATTACGAAAAACTGAATTCTTCAATGCGTTCAGCAATTCACTGTAAAACCTTTGCAATTCATGATCTATGGATTCCTGAGGCGCCCGAACCAGGTGTGGTGAGATCCTTTTTTTTCTTCCTGTAAATTGTCCCTGATGAAAGAATCTGAGTCCTTGTGAAAGGAATGTGATCACGGCGGCCGCTTTGTGTTTTTTTGAATCGAAAGTGGCTGCTGCCCGGGGTTCGTCATGGTTTTCAAGAAAGCGCGCGAGCTTCTTTTGGTAGTCGGGTGCCGCATTCAAATGGCCGCGTAATTCGCCGGTTTGTCCTTCCCGAAGCCGGTCGTATAAGTGTTTGTCATATGCATAATCAAATCCTTGTTGCATCATGGTCCATTCCAGATCCCAGTACACTTCGGCCATAAATGTGAATCCGGGGACTGTTTCACGAACACGCGCAATTGCCTTTGGCCAGAAGGGTTGTGCTTTGCGGCCCCAGGTTCTTTCGAAAACTTCCGGAAGCACGAGCATCGCCATGTCGCAACGCAGTCCATCGCATTGACCCGAGATGCGTAACAACTCCCGGATCAGAGCTTCCTGAGTTGCGGGATTGCTGTAATCCAATTGCAAAGTATCCGGCCAGCCGGCGAAATATGGATCTCGTCCATAAGCCAGGATCAGGTTGCCATTCTTTCTTTTGACGAGGGTATAGTTCTGCGGGCTATTTTGCAGATCGTTCTCAGTTCCCGCTACAAAAAATTCAGGATGTTCTTCTACCCAGGGATGATCTGGTGCCATGTGATTGGGTACAAAGTCCAGCATCAGTCTGAGACCCCGTTTCTTTAGCCTGGAACGCAATTTCGATAAAGCCATATCTCCTCCTAAATCCGGATGCACTGTATAAGACTTAATGGCAAATCCCGATCCGGCGATATCTTCCTCCTGCAGATCGGGAAGCGTCTCCTGAAATTCATGACGCCATTGGGAGTGCCCGCGCGAAATCGTTTGTGCTGCCTTTCCGGTTGTCCATATACTCAGGAACCAAATCCAGTCAAAACCAAAATCAGCCAAACGATCCAGATCTTCATCCGGGATATCATCCAGGGTCGCCCGTCTGCCGATGCCCTCAGATATTTCGGTTATCCATACTCTTGTGTTAACCTGGAATAGCGACGGATAATTTGGTTGTTTCATTTTGTTTCTTTTCGATGTCTGTGTCTGGG
>DASXKM010000696.1:0-3556 GCA_036496825.1 Puia sp.
CCCTTGTCATTGTAAATAGAAAGCAATACAGTCGTTTCATATTCCTGTTCCGCCGTGCCATGCGTCGAAGTCTGCTTGCTGCCGTCATCTGACTTGTCCGTTGTTTTGGACTGATGACTGCTTACGCTGCTTTTATTCATGGTAACAACGCCTGCTACTGCATATTCCACACCCAGGATATTACAAAGATCATCCATCGTGTAGCCCTTCATATTGTCCTTATGAACCCCGGCTTTATAAAGCTGTGCGTTGGTTGTTCGCGGATCCAGGATTTGGCGTGAACCGGCATTTTTTGTCAGATAGGAATAGCAGGCAGACTGAGCTTTCTCGCTGAGGGCATCGGCAGCGCTTTGTCCGTCTGTTACATAGGAGAAAGGAAGAATGGCGACGCGGTTCTGATGATCGGCGGTTGACTTTGCAGCGGACGTAGTATTTACCGAAGGCGCAGCATCTGGTTTGATTTCTGACGGGACTGGTTTGCTAAATGTTTCCGTTCTCCCGCTCGCATACGTGATTTTCTGTATATCTGTTTTTTTAAAAGTGTAAATCAGGGTTTCGCCCGGATAGGAAAACTTAATCTCGGTATCACTGATTTCAATCACCTTGCCCGAAAGTTCGTCACCATTTAATTTGGTGATCACGTCATTCTTACCGGATGACTGGGCCTGAAGTATGAAAGAAATAATCAGAAACAAAAAAACATTCAATGTTCTTTTCATAGATGGTTGTTTTGGAAAATAAGGGATGAAATAAAGTTAATACTTTCCCATACAAAAAAAAGCCTGGGTCATGATGAGTTTATCCATGATCCGGCCAAAAATGATGAAGCGAACTGCGGAATTGACGAAAACAATTAATTCGCCGTGGGCAGTTTAAATTTGATTCTTTTGGATTCCGGTTCAATATAAAATTTAGTTATCTTAAGATGAAAATTAAATGAAATGTTACCGATAGATAGTGAACTGATAAAACGTATTGAAAACGGAGACTTCATTGTGAGGGGTTCAGCCGATGAAATAAAAAAGTCGAAATATGAAGACGGCTGGTTCGTTCTCGGTAACCTCAGGGAAACGGAGGAATTGGAACTGGAACGTTCGGGTTTACCGGAAAGCCTCTCTTCCCGTCTGAGCGTGAAGAGCAAATTACCCTATGCGGAATTTGTAGATAACGACTGGTATATCGTTGATTCAAATGAATTGCGCCGATAAATTTTTCAAAAAAATGAGGTATGACGAACAGGAATCAGTATAAACAAAAAATGGATGTGAAATATGATCATCTTGAAATCATTGATGTGCCGGCCATTGTAGCGGAGAATAAAGAAAAAGGGTTCAGCCAGACGCTGACTGTCGTGATGGTGGAAACAAGGACTATTGATCCGCTGGGAAATTAGTGACCGGCTTTACCAGACCTGAAAAATCTCCCTTGATCCGGTAAGATACATATCCTGATAACCCTTCATGGCTTCTTCCATTTTCTTCATGGCTTCAGGGTTTTCTTTCATCTTCTCCCAGTTTTTTTCAAAAGCGCCCATATTTTCATACTGACTGACCATGATGACCCGGTTATACGCACCGGTCACATCGGTCAGAATATTTTTTACTTCCGGACTTTCTTTTGTGGCTTCCTTAAACATTTTGGCAAGTTTGGAGGCATTGCCTGGTTTGGCGACGAATATTTCGTGAACGATGATCATAAAATGGAGGTTTTATTTACTACAAATTAAAAAAAATACCCGTAAGATTCCGGGCATTTTTTTAGCAGGGTTAAAAAGCATGGTCAGGTACGTTCATGTGCAGTTGCGAATGCTTCGGCGGATTTTGTATTCAGCTTTCACGATATAAGAATTATTGTATCATACCGACTTCCGGTGTTCCGTACCAATTCACTTTTTTACTCGCATACATCGTCAGTGCCAGGATAGTGAAAAGTCCGATGCTTCCGACAAGCAATGCGGTGTCCTCCAGCCGGATCAGCACGAAAATAAATCCATAAAGCAGGGTAAGTACTCCGGTAAAAATTCCGGAGGATTTCCAGCTTTTAAAATGGCTCTTTGCATACAGGCCGATTAAAATGATGGTGCCGGAGGAAGCGATCAGATACGCATAATCGAATGCAATGAACTCGCTGATGGCCAGGAGCAGGCTATAAAAAATCACCAGTGCCAGGCCGATCAATACATATTGAACGGGGTGTATGGGTTTTCGTTGCATCAGTTCGATGATAAAGAAAAGCGAAAAAGTGAGGCCGATGATCAGGATCGCATATTTAATGGAGCGGTTTGTTTTTGCATACTGATCCGCCGGTTCCACCATGCTGACGCCGAAAGCAAGCGCAGACTGATCAAATTTGAAATCATTCAGTACGGTCCCGAAAGGCAGATTTGCTTTATTGAAATTCCACTCGGCGGTGAAACCGTCTTTTGTGACCTTTCTGGCAGATGGCAGATTACTTCCGTCGAAACTTGGATTGGGCCAGGTAGATTCAAGTGTATAGTGGCTGTTGCCGCTGAGTGGAACAAAATGCAGCATTTCACTTCCTTTGATTTTAATATTCATCTGGTAATTGAGTGGTTTACCCAGTTCAGCTGCGGAGAGCTGAACGGGAGCGGACAATCCTTTTTCATCAGCGCCACCTATACCCCCGGGAAGCCCGGGAGATAGTTCGTTATCGTTTCCATTAAAGTGAACGACCAGTTTTTCTTCGATGCCCTTGAAATCAGAAATACTAAAACAGATTCTGGCATCTGACCACTGAACCTGATCTGCGTTGACTTCTTTTGGGAGATTCAAAATAAAATTTCCCTGGTCAGAAAGAGATGAACGATAGAGCAGGACTTTGTAAATGGACCGTTCTCTTATTTCGTGATTGATTTTTCCGGCCACCTGTTTATATTCAGGAATAATTAGTAAATGATTGACGATCACAAGCGGTTTACCGGATCCGTCTGTTGTGGTGTATTTATAAGGCAGAAAAATATAGGGGCCTGAAATAGTCTGGGACATTGCCCAACGGCTATCCACTTCTTTTACGACGTCTTCATTTCTCGCCTGTCTTTCCCTGACAAGATCGCTGATGAATACCGTAGGTATCATCATGATCCCGATGAGGGCCGCCGTGATGGCTCCTTTGATCAGGATCCTGTTGGATGAATTTGATCTGGTCTCGAACGAGACCCCTTCGGCATTGCTGGATGTTTCCATGTTTGTTTTGTTGTTTGTTGATAATAATTGTTTGCTGTATTCGAAATAAGTTTCCAGATGTTTTTTTGATAGTTGCAGGGTGATGAGAGATGTGCAAAACAGCATTCCGGTTATGGCACCGGCGATTTCCAGTCCTTCAGATAAGCTGCCATCAGAATGATATTTCCAGGGACAGGCAATAAAAAAACCTGCTAAACCATAGATAAAAGAACATGCGCCACAACCCAGAATGGTCAGGTAAATTTTGTTGTTATAGAAAAAGATGAATCTTCTGATGAGAGGCAGCAGAATAACCATGCTGATCAATACGGGAACACTTCCTGCCATGATCGCGGGAAATGCAGGAAGAAAAA
>DASXKM010000697.1:0-2944 GCA_036496825.1 Puia sp.
ACCAAATATATTCACAGAATCCAATACCGGTCCCGGTGGCGTGGGTGGTGGTGTGTTACTGCTCGTTTCTTTCTTACACGAGATACCAACGAGGAATAAAACCAAGAATGTAAATACTGCTTTTTTTGTATTCAGAAAACCTACGATCTTTTCCATACTCTTTCTTTTACGTTTATTACTTATTTTTTTTCAGCTTGTCACAGTCTCCTGTATTTATTTCCGGTCGATTCGTCCTGAAATGGTATAGTGACTTTTTTAAAGGTGTCAAATGTCAGCCGCCGTAAGAATTTGGATAATGAAAGGGATCTTGATCAAAGGAAGATTGGAAGGATTTTGCAGTATTCTTTCCCTAATAATAAGCAGACAGGCTGCTAAACGGGTACGGAATCTGTAAGTTCGCTTAAAGATAATAAGCAGTTTTTGAATGTCATAGGTAGATTTACGATAAAAATGATATTGACCATTCAGTTATGTGAATATCAATATTATATGTAGGCAAAAGAAGTTGAAGACAAGTATAAATATGACAGAATTTCAGTAAATCTTCGAATACAGTTTACTGTAATTGTGCCAAAGTGAGCGGAGGAGTCAGTGCAAACGAATGATTCTCCACCGGTTTTAACATGATGCTGCATGCCTTTGAAAGTTCATTGACGACATGGTCAAATGTCTTTGGATTTTCAAGCATCGTATGTGATATCATGATAGTGGGTATTTTCTTTTCCAGCGAATAAACAGAATTTGTCAATTCATTCATTGCCTGGTGACTGGTCAGAAGATAAGGATCATTTACTTCAATGTATAATCTTCCGGGGAGCGCCATATCAATATGTTTGTGTCCGTCAAAATAATCGAGGACGAGTGGAAATTTCCGTGATTTCAGTGCGAGATATAAATCAACCGCCTCGCCCGTTGCACCGGATTCAGCGATCTCACACTGATCCTTTAAACAAAGAGAATGGCCGTAAATTCTTTGCGAAAAAACATGCACACCCCAGGATATGGGTTTGCCACATTCAATACAATGAGGAATCGTTTTCATGGTTCGGTTTAATAATATCTGAAATTGCAAAAAAGAGATCCCTTAACAAAAATTCTTCGATGAATGATCGTTATTGTACGATAAGGGACCCTTTATGCCCGATGATATTATTAGTATTGATGTCTTCCCTGAGTTAAGCGGGCTGCCAGTTCATCTTTTTTTATAGTTATTTGTTTTCCTACCGGTTTCCCATTGCGGAAACTATTCGCAGTAATCTGCGTGGCACCCACAGGAAAATTTATCAGCTCACCAGTGTATTTGGGGTACCAGGGATCGGGGTTGGTACCGTCGAACGTGTAGTAGATATCGAGGCCTTTTATTTCAGTGGATAATTTGACTGAAAATGTGCGGTTTTCTTTTCCCTTCACGGGTGTATAAATTACATTGTATGCGCTCAATGCATATTTGATTCCTGCCGCATCCATCCTCGGAAACTGTGCTTCCATCCTGACAATAAAATCATCCCAGTTGCGACGGGCTTTCGGACTCCAGTACACTTCAGATAAGGCAAGGCCCCGCGGCCAGATCATATATTCCACATGGCGAAAATTAGGGACCCTTTCTGTCCACAGATTTCCCTGTCCGCCGAGTATTAATTTTTCATCAACGCTATCGGGCACCGGATCATAGGTGTACGAATCTGTCAGACGGCAGATTCCATACGCCGGAGGTTCCACACTCGCTTCTCCCTGATAAAGATCCAGATAGCAATAATCCCAGGGTGTCATCACGACGTGATGACCCATTCTGGCCGCATCAATTCCTCCTTTCATTCCTCTCCAACTCATGACAGTCGCTTCGGGTGCGAGCCCGCCTTCCAATATCTCATCCCAGCCGATCAGTTTCTTTCCTTTACTTTTTAAAATGGTTTCCATTCTTTTTACAAAATAACTTTGCAGCTCGTCAACATTTTTCAGGTGTTCATCTGCCATACGTTTCTGGCATTTCGGACAATCGGCCCAAAATCCTTTATAAGCTTCGTCACCACCTACATGAATATATTCACAAGGGAAGAGTGCCGCCAATTCGGTAAATATTTTATCAAGTATCATGAATACTGAATCATTACCAATGCAAAGGGCGTTATCATCCCTGACCGGACTACGAAAACCGGCATTTACACTATAGGGCAACTGTGTGCAGGAAAGATTTTGAAAAGATGCGATGAGTGCCAGGCTATGCGCAGGCACATCAATTTCCGGCAGGATCGTGATGTTCCGGTCTTTTGCAAAAGCGATCATTTCGCGCATATCTTCCTGCGTATAAAAACCACCATCGGTCGCTTTCTCATAAGCCAGTGCGGGCAGGAATTCATACCACAGACCTGTACGTTTTACCCGCCAGGCACCCACACTGGTAAGTTGCGGCAAGGATTTTATTTCGATCCGCCAGCCCTGATCATCACTCAGGTGCAGGTGCAGTACATTATACTTGTATCTGGACATTTGAACCATATATTTTTTTACTTCTTCTTTCGTAAAAAAATGACGGCTTACATCGAGCATTAATCCACGCCATCCGAACCGGGGATAATCCATGATCGACACACAGGGGGCTGTCCAGGCAACTGCATTTACCGGTTTGCTGCTTTCGATTTCCGGAGGCAGCAATTGCAAAAAACTTTGTATTCCATAGAAAATGCCGGCGGGCTGATTGGCTGTAATGGTTACCTTTTTTGTTTCTACCGTTAACCGGTAACCTTCATTTCCGAGTTCTGAATCATTCGTCTTGTTCAGCAAAATACGGATGACGGCCGATCCTGAATTCGTCATACTCGCATGAAAACCGGTCGGAATCGTAAGATGGTCAGTCAAATCCGCGAGCGCGGTTTTTAAAACCGGATTATCTTCAGCACTGATCGTAATAACAGAAGGCAGTGTAAAATGTCCTTCATGTTTATTG
>DASXKM010000698.1:0-3342 GCA_036496825.1 Puia sp.
CCTGAAGGAAATATTTACTTCTGTATTTATTGTTATCCTGATTACAGAACTGGTATATATCATTTTCAATATTGTCTATTTTAATATAGTGGACCCTTCATTCTGGAAAAATTTCCAGGCTTCAACACTTCTTCAGCTGCAAAAAATACAAACACCGCAGGAACAGATTGATCTGCAGATGAAAAATTTTAAGGAAATGGAGATACAAACGAGCGCGGCCAATCTGATAAAAGGGTATGGTATCAGCGTGGTGATCGATTGTGTTTTCGGTTTGATCTTTGCAATCATTCTGCGAAAACCAAATCCGGCCATCAAAAATATTATTGAAGACCCCAAGTAATAATCTGTATGGATATTTCCGTCATAGTGCCTTTGTTAAATGAAGAAGAATCACTTCCTGAACTGGTCGCATGGATAAGTCGCGTGATGGCTGCCAATCGGTTTAGCTATGAAGTTATTCTGGTGGACGATGGCAGCACCGATTCTTCCTGGTCTGTCATAGAGAGCCTGCATAGCCGAAATGATTGTATCAAGGGTATCCGGTTCCAACGGAATTATGGTAAGTCGGCTGCCCTCAATGAAGGATTCAGATCCTGCCAGGGCAACGTTGTCATTACCATGGATGCAGATTTGCAGGATAGTCCGGAGGAGATACCTGCTCTTTATCAGATGATTGACCAGGGTGGATATGATCTGGTCAGCGGATGGAAAAAACTGCGGCATGATCCGCTATCAAAAACAGTCCCATCCCGATTTTTTAACTGGGTAACTTCCAAAGTTTCAAAAATAGAGTTGCATGATTTTAACTGCGGGTTAAAAGCTTACAGGAATCGGGTTGTAAAAAGTATTGAAGTCTATGGTGAGATGCACCGTTATATTCCTTTAATAGCAAAATGGTCAGGATTTAAAAAGATTGGTGAGAAAGTCGTAGAACATCATGCCAGAAAATATGGTGTATCCAAGTTTGGGGTGGGTCGCCTGATTACCGGGGGACTGGATCTGGCTTCCATTTTATTTGTGGGTAAATATGGTAAAAGACCCATGCATTTATTCGGCACCTGGGGCATGTCTTTTTTTCTATTTGGATTTTTAGTTTCATTTTATTTAATGCTCTCGAAAATATTTTTTGATAAAACGGGATTTACCCAACGCCCGCTTTTCTTTGTAGCCTTGGTAGCCATGGTAATCGGTACGCAATTATTTGTAACCGGTTTTATTGCAGAATTGATTTCACGGAATGCTCCCAACCGAAATGCATACCTGGTGGAAAAGAGAACCGGATTATGAAAATTGTTATCATCGGACCGGCCTGGCCCCTTCGTGGTGGGCTTGCGAGTTTTGACCAGCGCTTGTGCAAAGCGTTCATGGATGAGGGACACCTTTGTTCAATTTATTCCTTTTCGCTGCAGTATCCTGGATTTCTTTTTCCCGGTAAAACACAGTTTTCTTCCGATCCACCCCCGATGAGTATTGAAATACATCCAAATATAAATTCTGTAAATCCGGTCAACTGGTTAGTGATTGGTAATCGTTTGCGGAAAGAAGCTCCTGACATGATTGTAGTGAGATATTGGCTGCCATTTATGGGGCCGGCGTTGGGAACCATTTTAAGAAGAATACGCAAAAATGGTAAAACAAAAATTATAGCCATTACAGACAATGTATTGCCTCATGAAAAAAGACCGGGGGACAAATTATTTACAAAATATTTTCTGCACAGTTGTGATGCATTTGTTACCATGAGTGATGCGGTCATGGCTGACCTGAGGAAGTTTGAAAAAGAAAAACCAGCCAGGACGGTCATTCATCCACTGTATGATAATTTCGGGGAAATCATTTCGAAAGAAGAAGGCAGAAGATTTTTAAAAGAAAAACTGGGTCTTCCCATTGATGAGAATGAAAAAATTCTATTGTTTTTTGGATTCATCCGGAGATATAAAGGGTTGGACATACTGCTCAGGGCGATGGCCGAGCCGGTTATCAGAGAATCAGCTATTCGCCTTCTGGTTGCGGGGGAATTTTATGAAGACGGTGAAACATATAACAGACTAATTAAGGAGTTAAATATTTCAGAAAAATTGATACTGAAAACAGATTTTATTCCTGATGGGGAAGTCCGATATTATTTGTGCGCAGCGGACGCCGTTATACAACCCTACCGGCATGCAACGCAAAGTGGTGTTACACCTCTCGCCTATCATTTTGAAAAGCCGATGATTGTTTCCAATGTGGGAAGCTTTTCGGAACAAGTTTTGCACGAACAAACAGGGCTGGTTACTGAGGGAGAGCCCGCATCTCTGGCAAAGGCCGTTATGCGGTTCTATGAATTAGGAGAACAATATTTTATTCCTCATCTTCGTATGGAAAAGAAAAAATATTCCTGGAAAAACCTGGTAAATTCCATTCTCGGATTATCCCATGATATACAGAAGTAAAGCACCTCTTCGCATCGGTCTGGCTGGCGGCGGTACGGACGTAAGTCCCTACAGTGATCTTTATGGCGGCGCCATTTTAAATGCCACTGTTTCCCTGTATGCCTATGCGAATATAGAAATCCTCGATGCGGAAGAAGTCCACTTCGAATCCATTGATTACAAAACAAAACAAATCATCCGTAAAGGATCTCCTGTTGAATTTAATGGCGTACTCGATCTGCACAAAGGCGTTTACGACCGGATAAGAAAGCAATATACCGGTATGCCGGCAGGCTTTAAACTGTCTACTTTTGTTGATGCACCGGCCGGTTCGGGCCTGGGAACTTCTTCTACACTCGTAGTCGCCATAGTAGGTGCATTCACGGAAATGCTGAAACTTCCTTTGGGCGAATATGATATTGCCCATCTGGCATATGAAATTGAACGCAAGGATTTGAATATGGCGGGTGGCAAACAGGATCAGTATGCAGCCACTTTTGGCGGTGTCAATTATATGGAATTTTATGATGACGAAAAAGTGATCGTAAATCCGCTGAGAGTAAAACAACAATACCTGTTTGAACTGGAGAACAACCTCCTGTTGTATTATACTGCTACCAGCCGCGAATCAGCGAAGATCATAACTCAGCAAAGTCAGAATGTGGTAGATAAAAAAACCGCTTCTATTGAGGCCATGCATCAGTTGAAACAACAGTCACAACGCATGAAGGAAGCGCTTTTAAAGGGCAGACTTCATGAGATTGGCGAGATCCTGGATTTTGGTTTTCAGCAAAAACGAAAAATGGCCTCGGGCATCAGCAATGATCTAATGGACGAAATATATGAAGCGGCAAAGGCCGCAGGCGCTACTGGTGGTAAAATATCAGGCGCCGGTGGCGGAGGATTTATGATCTTCTATTGCCCCGGA
>DASXKM010000699.1:0-6607 GCA_036496825.1 Puia sp.
TTGGCCATATTTCCGCCACTCACCATAATCCCGTCACCTGCCGGATATCCGATCAGTTCTCCCAGCCACTGAATGGTTTGTTTTTCAATTTCTGTTGCCATGGGTGAAAGAACGAAAGCGCCGCAATTACTGTTTACCGCAGAAGCTGCAAGGTCCGCCAGTATGCCAACAGGTGCCGGCGATGAAGTGATATAACCCCAAAACCGGGGATGCCCGTTGAACAAGCTGTTATTCACCATCAGCTGCCAGGTTTCTTTTACAAGTGCCGCTGGATCCATGCCGGTCAATGGCATCGCCGTTGGAAGTTTTGCCTGTAATGTCTTTGAATGGGGAGCAGTCGTCACCGGGTAATTTGATATCGATGAAAGAAAATCGGCGATATCATCTATTAACTGATGACCAGCCTCACGAAATGTGCTGGCATCCATTTCGATCGGTGACTTGCGTTCATACAAATTTTGATCGTGTAATGAAATGCTCATATTACTGGAATCTTTTGTTTTTTAAAGTTAAAAAACTCCGGGAAATACGTGCAGAATTTCCATTTTGCTCTTCGGATCAGGAAATTTACATTTGATCAGATATTCATTCGTTCTTGTAATCCGGTATTCGATGCAAAACTGAGGCACTGTCGTAGCGTGACGTTTTAAAGAAGCTGTTTATGAGGATCGCCACGTATATGATGATTATCACGTTGGGGGGCATGGCCGCAACAGGATATGCCCAGAACATCAGCTATACCGGAAAAAATATTTCTCTCCAGCATTTTTTTTCGGTGATCACGTCACAAACCGGATTTACGGTTTTTTATAATAATGAAGTCATTTCGCAGAGTCATCCGGTTTCGCTCAATTTGCAAAATGCAACCCTGCAAAATGCATTGGATGCGGCACTCAATAAGCAGCTTTTGACTTATAATGTGCAGGGCAGGACGATTTTTATCAGCGTAAAAAAGTCGGGAACACCATCTGGTGCTGACAAAGAGAGTTCAAAGTTTGTGCGGGGAAATGTGACGGACAGCCTAAAGAACCCCATCGCCAACGCATCTGTAACTATAAAAAACAGTACGCGTTCCGTGATAACCGGAGAGGATGGAAACTTTACGATTCCGGTAAAGAATGAAGACTCGTTCCTGCTTATTACCTGCATCGGATATGAAAATAAAGAAGAAAAAATATCATCCGCCATACTAAATGTTCAAATGTCCGCGAATGTAAATCCGCTGGAGCAGGTAATCATCGGCGGTAATATTGCAGCGATCAAAAGAAAAGCAGAAACGACTTCGCTGACCGTTATCAACTCGAAAACCCTGGACGCCTTACCGGTCAATGATTTATCATTGATTTTTAGAGGAATGGTACCGGGTACGAATAGTTTTTCGCCAGGCGATGACCCTGAAGGAGCTACCACTTTGAGCATCCGGGGAACCGGTGGCACATTTCCTTATTCGCAGATCGCGGTGTATGTGGACGGTGTAGAATATGCCGGCGGATCCGGTTACCTGGCTTCACTGAACAAAGAAAATATCGACCGGGTGGAAGTGTTGCGCGGACCGGCATCATCCACTTTATATGGAACAGGGAGTAACGGCGGCATTATCCAGGTCTACACAAAACAAGGCATACCGGGACAAAGCAGTCTGAATTTTACGGCGAGTGCCGGTTTTCTGAGAAGTAAATGGGTTCAGTCTGATCCTTATCAGCAATTTTATAATCTGCAATCCGTAACGGGATTAAAGAAGGTATCCGTGACCCTGGGAGGAACTTTCATGTCCAACGGCGCCTATCTTCCGGAAGGAGGAAGTAAATCAGAGGCCATGTATGCCGGTGTAAAATGGAATCCGTCCGTTAAACTGACAGCGAATGTAACTGCACGATATGAACATACAGGGCGTCATATATCACGGGATCCTTCTTTTGATACGGCCACACATCCAAACGCGTCTGCGCTCGCGTCAAATTTTGGACCCGCCCTTTCTCCGCATATAGACGTGGACGATGAGAGTTACCTGATCGGTGTAAATCTTTCACACCGTACGACTGCCCACTGGACGAATAACCTCACCGCCGGGTATACCCAAAACAACTATAATGAAATTCCCATGACGAATGATTCAGGAAATATTCCATTGAGACGTTTTTATTTTATAATATCGAATAAAGTAACGACGGTCCGGTACTTTAATGAAATCCAAACCAACGATCAGGGGAACGATGGCTTCAACTTTCATTTTATGAGCGGACTTGAATATAAAAAATACTTTTATCAGGAGGCATTTGTAACTGCTACCAATCCGCAGAATTTTTCCGGAGATCCGCCCAATGAAAACTATGGTGTATTTGCCCAGGCAAATCCCTCCTATAAAAATATTTTTCTGACGATGGCCCTGCGTTATGATCATAACCGGTTATTCGAAAATGACGGCTCCTTCAATCCAAGAATGGGCATAACTACCAATTTCAATATACAGCGGTCACTGATTGTAAAACCCAGGATTTCCTGGGGTAGTGGAATCACCGCGCCGACCTATACCTATCGCTATGGTGATCCTTCACAAGGTATAGCCGCCAATCCTGACCTGCAACCTCAGAATCAAAGGGGGTTTGAATACGGTATGGAATTCTTCAGCACAAAAAACAAATTCAATTTTGAAGTAGTTTACTATGATAACCATCTTAAAAATATGTTTGTTCTGAATAATATACCGCCCATCGGTTCAACTTCCCAGCAACAATATATCAATGTCGGCGATGTGGCCAACACTGGCTGGGAACTTTCGGCCTCTTATAAACCGAACAACCATTTTTCTTTGCACGGAACATTTTCTGCTATGAGTTCTGTTATCAAAGATTCTTCAGGCGAGCAAAACAGTATTGACTTGTCCGGTATGCCGCCAGGCACCCAAATAAGACGTTTGCCCCGGCATACAGCAGGATTGTTTATGACATACCTGTTTTCAAGTATGCCGGTTCTAAAGGGCCATGGTGATATCTCATTTAATATTACCGAAGTGGATGGCATTATCGATCTTGACAAATCATCTTTTGAAGAGGATCTTGCCTATGGTCGGGTGAGTTCCAGCACTCCTAATTATGCAGATCCTTACTGGAAAAAAACAGGTGTTGTAATACAACTGGGACTAAACGTGGATTATTATATCAGTGATCAACTCCGCTTTTTTATACAGGGTTCGAATATTGCGAATAATAATATTTTCGAAAGCAGCTCCTCATATCTTACTTACGGCGCGTCGTGGATGTTTGGGATAAAGTATAATATAACTCGTTAAAGTTTTTTACTTTTTTAAAAACTGCTGTTTATGAAGTTCGCGGCGATCCTGATGATTTTTGTAATGGGAGGTATGGCCGGAACAGCGCACGCGCAACTTATCAGCTATTCGGGAAAAAATATTTCTCTCCGGCATTTTTTTTCCGTGGTCACTGCACAAACCGGTTATACGGTTTTTTATAATAACGAAGTCATTTCCCGGAGTCATCCGGTTTCGCTCAATTTGCAAAATGTGCCTCTGCAAAACGCATTGGATGCTGCACTCAGTAAGCAGCCTTTATCGTATAGCGTACAGGGCACGACGATTTTTATCAACGTAAAGTATTCAGCAAAACAATCCTCACATGCTGATCAAAAGAAGACAAACTATGTGCGTGGGAATGTGCGGGATAGTTTAAATAACCCGATCGCTGGTGCGTCTGTAACAGTGAAAAACAGTTCGCGTTCCGTAATAACCGAGGAGAATGGAAACTTTACGGTTCCGGTAACTATGAGCGATTCGATGCTGCTCATTACCTGTATTGGATATGAAAATAAACAAGTAAAAATAACACCGGGCATACTGAATATTCAAATGGCGGCAAATGTCAACCCGCTGGAACAGGTTATCATCGGCGGAAATATTGCGGCTATTAAAAGAAAGGCTGAAACAACTTCGCTCACCGTTATCAATTCAAAAACCCTGGATGCCTTACCGGTAAATAATATATCGCTGATCTTTAGGGGAATGGTGCCGGGCACCAACAGTTTTTCGCCAGGCGACGCACCGGAAGGAGCTACCACTTTGAGCATCCGGGGAACCGGCGGCACATTTCCTTATTCGCAAATCGCGGTATATGTAGATGGTATCGAATTTGCCGGCGGATCCGGTTACCTGGCTACGCTGAACAAAGAAAACATCGACCGGGTGGAAGTGTTGCGCGGACCGGCATCATCCACTTTATATGGAACAGGGAGTAACGGCGGCATTATCCAGGTCTACACAAAACAGGGCCTCCCGGGACAAAGCAGTCTGAATTTTACGGCGAGTGCCGGTTTTCTGCGAAGTAAATGGGTTCAGTCCAATCCTTATCAGCAATTTTATAATTTACAATCCGTAACGGGATTAAAAAACGTATCCGTGACCCTGGGAGGAACTTTCATGTCCAACGGCGCCTATCTTCCGGAAGGTGGTAGTAAATCGGAGGCCGTATACGCCGGTGTAAAATGGAATCCATCTGATAAGCTGACAGGCAGCTTTATTGTTCGATATGAACATACGGGACGTCATGTATCGCGGGATCCTTTGTTTGATACGGCGACGCATCCAAACGCGACTGCGCTCGCGCAGAATTTCGGACCATCTCCTTCACGTCACGAAGACGTGGATGATAACAGTTATCTGATCGGCGTAAATCTTTCACACCGGACCACCGTTCACTGGACGAATAACCTCACCGCCGGGTATACACAAAATAACTACAATGAAATTCCCATCACAAATGATTCAGGAAATATTCCACTGCGGCGGTTTTATTTTATAAACACAAACCAGACGACAACCGTGCGGTACTTTAGTGTATTGCAAACAAATGACAGGGGGAATGTTGGTTTGAACTTTCATTTGATGAGCGGGCTTGAATATAAAAAATATTTTTATCAGCAGGCCTTTGCGTCTTCTGCCAATCCACAGAATTTTTCCGGTGATCCGCCGAATGAAAACTATGGTGTATTTGCACAGGCAAACCCTTCCTATAAAAATATTTTTTTGACGCTGGCCCTGCGATATGATCATAACCGGCTATTTGGGAATAATGGTTCCTTCAACCCCAGAATGGGTATTACCACGAATTTTAATATAAAGCACGCGGTGATCGTAAAACCGAGGATTTCCTGGGGTAGTGGCATTACCGCGCCCACCTATACTTATCGTTATGGCGACACATCCCGGCATATCGTACCCAATCCTTATCTGAAGCCTCAGGAACAGCGGGGTTTTGAATATGGTCTGGAAGTCTTTAGCTCAAAAAACATATTCAATTTTGAGGCGGTTTATTATGACAACCGGCTAAAAAATATGTTTGTCCTGAATACATTACCACCATTCGATTTAACGGCTTATGATCAATATGTTAATGTGGGTAATTTGGCCAATACAGGCTGGGAATTTTCCGCCACTTTTAAACCAAACAATCATTTTTCAGTATATGCAACATTTTCTGCCATGAGTTCCGTCATCAGGGATTCCGCTGGCGAACAAAATAGTACAACTTTATCTGGTATGGTACCGGGAACCCAACTGAGAAGTTTACCCAGGCACACAGCAGGTTTATTTATGACATACAGTTTTTCCCGAATGCCGGTGTTAAAGGGTCACGGTAATATATCATTCAACATAACGGAGGTGGATGGTACGATCGATCTCGATAAATCTGCTTACGTAGCAGATCTCGCATATGGTCGTGTGAGCAACAGTACCCCTCATTTTGTCGATGCTTACTGGAAAAAAACGGGTGTGATTATTCAACTGGGGCTAAATGTGGATTATTATATCAATGATCAACTCCGCTTTTTTATACAGGGTTCCAACATTGCCAATAACAATATTTTTGAAAGCAGTTCCAATTATCTTACATATGGTGCTTCCTGGATGTTTGGAGTCAAGTTTAATTTGACGCACTGATTGGTTGGCAGTTGACCGTTAATCATTAATCCTTAATCATTAATAATTATTTAATGATCGTTTTCCAATCATTCTTCATACTAATTACAATCCAGCCGCTTTTTTTTGCTTCATTATAGAGTGCCTGTGTAAAAGTGCCCACCTTCGAATCCGGCAGTCCCTGCGCGGGACCATACGCATATTCGCGTGTGGAATCATCATGCAACACCAATGCAGACAGTCTGGCGCCGCTGCCACCTTTTGTATATTCCAGCATCTGCTGATCTCCGGTCGAATTTCCGAATGCTGCGTTCGGGCGGCGGCCAATCACCAGTTGAATGCCCTGTGCTTTTCCCGGGCCATTATCATTCAGCATCAGTTTGGGATTTTTTAGCAGAGAGGATTTACCGGTTGCAGTATCGTATTTATAAGTCGTTGTGATCGCGGTACCCACCACCTGTTCTGCGGGTACGCCATATACCGGATTGGAAAATACGCGCACAAAATCCTGACCACCGCCTGTGACGATATATGTTTTATAACCATTCGCACGCAGGTATTGCATGAGTTCGAGCATTGGCTGATAGATCACTTCGGTGTATAATTTATTCCAGCGATGATTTTTTGCTTTACTGATCCAATCCTGTACTTCTGCGCGAAACTGGGTTTCCGTCATGC
>DASXKM010000700.1:0-11485 GCA_036496825.1 Puia sp.
CCTTCTCCCCCGTTGTATGGAGGCATTGGAAGAGGCAGGATTTCTGGAAGCGTTGAAAGAAAAGAAATTTCAGGAAAAAGGCGGCGCAAAATTTGTAAAAAATGGCAAGACCTGCGATTATCAGTTTGCCGATCAATTCACCAAAGGATGGGAATGGACCTGGCAGGTGCCGCGCGCAGAATTTGACAAAACCCTGGCAGATACGGTAGAGAAAATGGGCGTCCCCATAGATTATGACACAACGGTTACCGGTATCGAATTTCAGGGTTCTGACTCGATCACTACTGTCGAGGACAAAAACGGAATAAAAACACAAATTAAAGCCAGATTTATTATCGACGGAAGTGGTTATGGCCGTGTGATTCCCAGGCTTTTCAATTTGGACAAACCTTCCAATTTACCACCCCGTAAAGCCCTTTTTACACATACGGTGGATCTTCGCAGAGAATTATCCGATGAGCCAAACCGCATCACAATCGTCGTACATCAGTATGCCGTGTGGATCTGGATCATTCCGTTTTCCAGCGGAATTACTTCTTTGGGATTTGTTGGTGATCCATCATTTTTTGCAAAATATCCGGGTAATACCGAACAGCAGTTACGTGCATTAATTGCAGCAGAACCCTATCTGAAAGAAAGATTTAAGGATATCGAATTCTTATTCGAACCAAGAGTACTCGAATCCTGGTCATCAACAACAGACCGGTTTTTTGGTGAAGGATTTGTACTGACCGGTAATGTGACAGAATTTTTGGATCCTGTATTTTCATCGGGCGTAACACTGGCAACCGTTTCCAGCCAGATAGCCGGAAAACTGGTTGTGGAGAAACTAAATGGGCGTGAGATTGACTGGGAAAACGAATATATGAAAATCATGATGCAGGGCGTCGATACATTCCGATCTTATGTCATGGCCTGGTACGAAGGAACTCTGGACACGATTTTTTTTGCAGACAATCAGGACGCATTGATCAAGAGTCAGATTTGTTCGGTATTAGCGGGATACGTTTGGGATCTCGATAACCCGTATGTAAAAAATCATAAAACATGGTTACACCGGCTCGCTTCCATGATAACATACCGCGACAGTCAGCATTCACATTCTCATTAAACAGATCAGCATACATTGCAAACTGCCCATTATATTACGGCTTATTGTTTGACCACCCGCAACAAAATCCTTAAAAACGGGGATTTGGTTTTTGAGTATCCCGGGTCGGCGGATGAGTTTCTGAATGCTCTATATACACATCTTGCGGTTACGTATCCAAAATTTCATAAAATGGATCAGCTTTGCAAGCTGGGTTTCCTCACCACTGAGTTATTGCTGAAAGATTCCGGGCATTCTGAAAAATATGGGGAAACAGAAACGGGTCTGGTTCTCTGTAATAAAAATGCAAGTCTCGACGTCGATTTAAAATATGCCAAAACGATTCAAACGGGTGCCAGTCCGGCATTATTTGTTTATACCTTGCCCAATATTGTAATCGGAGAATTATCCATTCGTCATCACTTTAAGGGGGAAAATGCATTTTTTGTATTTAAGCAGTTCGATGGTAATTTTATAGTAGAATATGTAAACTACCTGTTTGAGCATAAGCTCATTAAAAACTGCATTTGCGGCTGGGTGGATATTTTAAAGGAAGACTATCGGGCGATCCTTTTCCTGGTAGAATCTGACAATTTCGAAAAGAACAGCGTCGTTTTTACTCCGGAAAATTTAAATCAATTGAATCAGCAGGAGCATGGATAATTTAATACAGAAACTGAAAGAACAGGTGATCGAAAGACTAAATCTGAAAGACCTGAAGCCCGCCGATATCGGCGATGATCAGCCATTATTTGTTGAAGGCATCGGACTGGATTCCATCGATGCCCTGGAACTGATCGTTTTATTGCAACAGGAATATAATATCAAACTTTCAAATGCTGAAGACGGACCCCGGGTATTTCACTCCATACGGACGATGGCAGATTACATTACCGCCAACAGCGGTGCCGTAAAGGTTTCTACATGAATGGTCCCGCATTTGTTGCCGGAATGGGAATTGTTTCAGCTATTGGTAACAACCTGCAAGCGAATCTCGATTCACTTTGTGAAGAAAGGACCGGTATCGGGCCCATGTATTGGCTTTCCTCCAGTCAGCATAAAGACCTTCCGGTTGCTGAAGTAAAATTGAGCAATGAAGAACTTGGCGCGGCGACAGGACTCTCAGCCAGACTACCACGTACAGCACTCCTCAGTTGCCTGGCAGCAAAAGAAACTTTGAACGACGCCGGCTGGGAAAAGAAAAATATGCTTCGTACCGGATTTATATCTGCCAACACCGTTGGGGGTATGGACAAGACAGAAAACTTTTTTAAACTTTTTTCAAAAAACCCGGCGGCCGGAAAACTGGCGGACGTGGTGCATCACGAATGCGGTTCAGTGACAGAACTGGTGGCTGATTTTCTGGGTATTCAACATTTTGTAAGTACCGTAAGCACAGCATGTTCCTCCTCCGCCAACTCAATATTTACCGGAGCGAGGATGATCCGGGCGGGAATTCTTGACTTTGTTCTTGTGGGTGGTGCCGACGCGCTCACCCGATTCACCCTGAACGGATTTAATACATTAATGATACTGGACAGACAATTCTGCAAGCCATTCGATGAAAACCGGCAGGGTCTGAATCTGGGGGAAGGAGCAGCCTATCTCCTGCTCGCTTCTGAAAATGGTTTAAAACAACTGGGCAAAAAACCATTGGCCGTCATCAGCGGATATGCAAATGCCAATGTTGCATTTCATCAAACGGCGTCTTCTCCGGAAGGTACCGGTTCTTTTCTTGCTATGAAAGGCGCACTGGATAAGGCTGGTCTCCAGACAAAGGATATCGACTATATCAACCTGCATGGAACAGGCACTCAAAACAATGACATTGCGGAAGGAACTGCTATTAGTATATTATTTGATCCGGTATTTCCAAAAATGAGTTCTACGAAAGCGTATACGGGACACACGCTGGGTGCAAGCGGTGCCGTTGAAGCAGTGTATTCCGTACTGTCTATTCAGCAGGGAATTATTTTCCCGAATCTGCGATTGGAAACACCCATGAAAGAATTCTCATTTCAGCCGGTTACTGTTATTTTACGAAACCAGCTCATTAAAAATGTGTTATCGAATTCATTTGGATTCGGTGGCAATTGTTCATCGCTTATTTTTTCTGCCACCTGATAAATAAAATGAAGGCTTACATTCTATCCACTGGCAATATTTCCCCCCAGCACAGCATGGATATCAATACATTTTTTCATTCACGAAATGAAACTTCAGACCGTTTCATCAGTGCACTCGAACCGGACTATGCAACATTTATAGATAGTAAAATGATCCGCCGCATGAGCCGTATTGTAAAGATGGGTGTGGCTGCTTCAAAAATCTGCCTTCAGAAGGCCGCGGTGGAAATGCCGGCAGCCATTCTAACGGCAACTGCCTATGGCTGCCTGGAAGACAGCGCTTCTTTTCTCCGGAGGATGATAGAATTTGATGAACAAATGCTGAGTCCGACAGCATTCATACAGTCCACGCACAATACGGTTGGCGCCCAGATTGCCCTTCTGCTAAAATGCCATCAATACAATAATACGATTGTACATCGTGCATTTTCATTTGAAAATGCTCTGTCCGAGTGCAGTTTACTTCTGAAAGAAGGTATTGCGCCAATACTTGTCGGCGCCATCGATGAAATCACCAATGACCGGCAGGCGATATTGAGTCGCTTTGGACTTTATAAAAAGAATTCAGGTAACATCGCCGGCGAGGGAGCAGCTTTTTTTCTATTGTCAAAGGAGGCCGGCAATGATTATCAGGCAGTTTTAAATGCAGTACAGACTTTTTATAAGCCGGTTATCGCAAAGGAGGATATTTTAAAATTTTTTACCTCCTCCAATGGTATTACAGATCAGCCGGGGTTGATTCTTCATGCTAAAACAGGTAATAACAAATCAAAAGAAAAAAATTACCAGGTATTGAAATCAGTTTTCCCGGATACCCCGGAATTTCCGTTTAAATCACTCTGCGGTGATTATCCAACCTCATCGGGATTTGCCGTCTGGCTTGCTTCCCTTTTGCTGAAAGAACAAAGAGCACCGGCCTGGATGCGGGATATACAATTTCCATTGAAGAATATATTAATACATCAACAGGATGGATCCTATCAGAGCTTCATTTCAATTTCTTCGTCTTGAATAACCGGGCTTTTAATATTTTAAGTATTGTTCTGATCCTTGTATGGATATGGGCGGATAAATATTTGGCCATCGGGGCACCTTCCTACGGATGGCTGCTACTCATGTATGTGTCTGTTTTGTTTTGTGGCAGCTATTTTATCCGCTGGGGCTTTTTTCTGAAATCCATTTGTTCGGTAAAAACAAATGAACGGTTGATCGCCATCAGTTTTGATGACGGGCCAGACGAATATTCCAGCCGTTTACTGGATATCCTGAAGGAAAATCAGGTGGAAGCTGCCTTTTTTTGTATCGGCAAAAAAATGGCAGGAAAAGAAGAACTTATAAAAAGAATGATTCGGGAGGGCCATATCATCGGAAACCATAGTTTCTCACATCATCCGTTATTTGACCTTTTCAGTTCACGGAAAATGCTCACTGATATAAAAAAAACGAACCATCTCGTGGAAAATATTACCGGTCTCCAGCCCAGATTTTTCAGGCCGCCGTATGGTGTGACAAATCCGAATCTTAAAAAAGCAGTCTTGCAGGGTGGCTTTATCTCGATCGGCTGGTCCATTCGTTCGTATGACACCGTTATCAGGAACCAGCATCATCTGCTTAATAAAATACTTTCTGCATTAAAACCCGGCGCTATCCTGCTTTTGCACGATACCAGTGAAGCCTCGGTGAATATTCTGCCGGATCTGTTAAAAAGTATACGGGATAGGGGCTATCAGATAATCAGGCTGGATAAAATGATTAATTTGAAACCCTATGACTAAAATGATCTTTCTGCTTGGTTTATTGCTGAATAGCATCTCCGTTGTAGCTCAATATCCCGGCTATGCATTGTCGAATCATCCGGAAGCCTTCAGGAAATCATTTGCAGATGCGGGTGCCGGTACAGAATCCATTCAATCCGGTTTCAGCCAGGAGAAAACGCTGACCATGCTTTCTGAAAAATTGATTTCAACAGGAAAATTCTGGTATAGAAAAAAAGACAATTTACGCATGGAGTATCTTCATCCCTATCCATACCTTATGATATTGAATGACGGGAAAATATTTATTAAAGAGGGACAGAAAGAAAGTAAGTTCTCCGCCAATTCAAACAAGATTTTTCAACAGATTAACCAGATCCTGATTGACTGTGTGTCCGGCAACATGTTGAACAATACAGATTTTCAGGCCCGTATATTCGAAAGCGGGAAATCTTTTCTGGTTGAATTCCAACCACTGGCAAAAAACCTCAGAGAGCTGTATAAAAATATTAATATTGTGATTGACAAGAAGGATTATACCGCGACATCTGTCGAAATGTTTGAAGTTTCCGGAGATAAAACGGTCATCCGTTTTCAGAACAAAGAGTTAAATGCGCAAATTCCCGATTCTGTTTTTGTTATACGTTAGTTTGTTCACTGCGAATATCTCCTGCAATCATTATCGTCATATGAAAAAAACTACAGGAGATGAAGGCTGCGCTGTAAAATTTAAACCAGCCTTCCGGCTGGCCGAATATAAGATTTCGGTAGAAGTGATAGGGAAGCATATCAGTGGATTGTTGTTGATAAAATATATGGCGGACAGCAGCACAAGAATTGTTTTTACAAATGAAATGGGATTCAGTTTTTTTGATTTTGGTTTTTCAGGGGATACCGGATTTACTGTTTATCATATTATTCCCCAAATGGATAAAGCCGCCCTGATCAAAACACTCAGAAAAGACTTTGAGCTTATTATGTTTAAAAATATGGATGAATCCAAATCTTACAGACTGATTGACAGCGAGGCCATTTATCATGCTTACCCTCAAACGAAAGGTGTAAATTACTATGTTACGGATGATCAATGTAGTCGGCTGATCAAAATGCAACGTTCTTCCAATAAAAAACCTGTCATGGAGGCTTTTTTCGTTGATTATTCAAAGGGCCACTCACCGGACAGCATATTCATACACCATCTGAATTTCAATTTTTCAATTTCATTAAAAAAAATTACGCCTCTTGCTTCTCAATAATCTGTATATCATCCAATCATTATCGGAAAATGATCATCAAATACAGGCTACGATAAAACTGGCAGCGGATCATGCCATATTTAAAGGCCATTTCCCCGGTCAGCCCGTATTACCTGGTGTGTGCATGATGGAGATGGTTGCAGAGATCACCGGTGATCATCTGAAAAAATCACTTCGAATTTCAGGGGGACCGCTGATAAAATTTCTACGTATGATCGATCCTCAAATTAATCCGGTGATCAGCCTTGAAATAAAATATATTGAATCCGGTAATTCCATTCAAACGAATGGCAAAATTTTCTCCGGTTCCGACTCATTCATGAAATTTCAACTCGACCTGGTACCCGAACCGATCGCATGATTTCATTCGGTGAATGCTTTTTCGACCCATGGATCTTAAACAGAGATAATAAATCCGGAATCTGCTCACGGCTAACTATGGTTTCTTTTTATTGTTCAACAACATATATCTCGCCGTTTCATAAAATGCTTTTGTAATCGCCGACATTTCGTGAACAGAATCAGGTATATCTGCGGCCTTCACCGGATCGTTTCCTACCACCGAATACATATCTTCCTTACCTGTGTTTAAATTGGCCCGGTATAGAAAAGAACCCTTCAGCAAATCAATATAGCCCTGATCGGGGTCATACAGGAATGAAAATGCATTGCCTGCGTTAAAAGCGGTGTCCAGAAGATCCCGCCCCAGTGTGGTATTTCTATAACTTATTTTTGCAAGCCCGGCTGTTATGGGTAATAAATCCAATTGTGAGGCGAATGCATGTATCCTTTTCGGTTGTATCAGATTCGGTGAATAAAACAGCATAGGCACGTGCATGTTGTCCAATCTTTCGTTTGTCCATGCCCGTGGGAACATATTGCCGGCATCACCCGCAATTCCATGGTCACCTACAAAAACAAAAATGGTATTGGAAAAATAATCTTCTTTTCCGGCGGCCTCCATAAATTTCTGATAGCAGAAATCAGTATAACGGAAAGCGTTCATTTCATCGTTGGATTCAAATCCAAATGCTCTTAACGAATCGGAAGGAATCTGCAATTTATGAAAATCATCCAGGTCTTCTGCCGGAATGGTATATGGTCTGTGATTATCGGCCGTTTGAATGACCGCAAAAAAAGGAGGCTGTTGTTTTTTTAATACCTGATTTGCTTCCAGGAAAAGATTTTTATCGCTGATTCCCCATACATCCAGTTTCGACGCCTTGTAATTCTCCTGTTCGTATAAATGCAGCCCATCGATATTATTATTGAGTAGTCCCCGGATATTTGCCCAGCTGGCGCTCCCCCCGATGAAATAAAACTTATCGTATCCCTGAAAATCGTTGATGATCGAATGCTGGTTAACCGCTCCGGGATTGCGACTGGTTGTACTATTGGCCTGTCCCACATCGGGGATTCCCGTAAGTACGGCCCAGACTCCGCGGGCAGTTCCATAAGATGGCGTAAAACACTGATCAAAAAAAATACCCTGATCACAAATACTTTTAAAAAAGGGCGTTGTATTCAGCGGATTTCCCCACATAGAACTTTTATATGCACTAAACGATTCACAGATCACCACGACGATATTCGGTTTGCTTTTTACAGGCTCTCTTTTAACATCCCGTTCATAATTCAGATTTAATGAATCGCCTGTGAAACCAAAAAACGGTTTTAATACCGGATAACCTTTTCTTACCATATCCAGATTATAGATCGAATTCCTGAATTTTAGACTGCTGAAAAAAGACTGGTAAGGATTCAGCGCAAGATTCGCCCGGTAATCGTTGCCGAGGCTGAATGCTTCACTCCATCTTAAATTATATTGTCCAAAATTTCCAAAAATTCCAAGGCCAAATAAAACAAAAGCACCCGCAATCCAAATCCATTTCAGTTTTTTCCTGCTTTGATCTGCGGACCGCGCGATTACCCGGTAGAGCTTTATGAGAAGCCACCAGATAAAAAAACTGACAACCAGAATTGACAATATCATGCGAATCACCGGGTAGTTTTCCCAAACGAGGGTTAAAGAAATTCCCGCATCCTGCATGTAGTTCAAAATGCTCGCACTCAATCTCAGATGGAGATAACTGTAATGGGCAAAATCGATGGTATAAGTAAAACTGGTGACCAGACAGGCAATGGCAAGAAGAATAAAATACACTTTCCGTGATCTCGGGGAAATAAAAGGGTCAGAAATATTCATCGCGCCCAGCAGGAGCATGAATTCAAGCAAAAAACACAGCATTTTCAAATCGAACCGAAAGCCGAGCAGAAAACTGCTGCCCAGTGTAGAGATCGGATTACCGGCATGATTAAAAACAAAATAAAAAACGAGCCGGAGCAGGCCCATCCACAGCAAAAAAATAATACCCACAACAAAAATCCAACGAATCAATTTAGGTATCTTTAGCACTTTAAACAGGTTAATGATGGGGATTAAAATTATAGCAATTATTCTGCAATCATGATTTTACTCCATGCCATGAACTTCCTCAATATTTTGAGTCCCATACTTCGGTTGGACGATTGGCTGTTTCACAAAATAAATCAGGTCTGGATCAATCCTTTTTTTGATTTTGTACTTCCCATTGTGCGGCAACAGGAATTCTGGTACTTCTTCTATTTATTTTTACTCGTTTTTAGCATCTTAAATTTCGGTGTCAAAGGCTGCTGGTGGTCCGTTTCCCTGATCATGACCGCCATTATCGCCGATCTTTTCAGCAGTTCATTGATGAAATCACTGATTTGGCGGTTCAGACCCTGTCGGGATCCGGACCTGGCGGGCCAGGTTCGGGTATTGGTGAACTACTGTCCTCAAAGTTCAAGTTTCACGTCTTCGCATGCCTGTAATCATTTCGCGGCTGCTTGGTTTATTTTTATAACTTTAAATCAAACAGGTTCCTGGCGATGGTTGTTATTTGCGTGGGCGTTCGTTATTTGTTATGCCCAGGTGTATGTCGGGGTTCATTTTCCTTTCGATATTTTGGGAGGAGCCGTACTGGGGACTGCAATTGGTTATGGCATGAGTGCTTTTTTCCAAAAGCAGTTTGGAACCCTTAGTTTAAAGTAAGATCTGCATGGCTGCTATTTTAATACTTTTCTGTTTAATTCTGTTGAATGGTTTATTCGTTATGGCTGAGATCGCACTGGTTTCAGCCAGGAAAACGAAACTGGAAGAAATGGCATCCAAAGGTGATGTGAAAGCCAGGGCCGCTCTCCGGCTGACAGAAAATCCCGAACTTTTTCTTTCCACAGCCCAGATCGGAATCACCCTGATCGCCATTTTAACGGGTTATTATTCCGGCGAAAAATTCAGTGAGTATTTACAACCCTACATTGACAAAATACATTACCTGCATCCTTATGCGCATAGTATTTCGACCGGACTGATTGTGATTATAGTTACTTTTTTATCCATACTTTTTGGAGAACTGATTCCTAAACGCATCGGACTGCTGAAAGCTGAACGCATCGCACGCATGGTTGCCCGGCCCATGAAGGTATTTTCACAAATCGGCTATCCGATTGTTGCCCTTTTGAACTGGCTGAGCGGTATTTTCTTTGTCTTGTTTTCGATTAAACCATCTCCGGAAGGTGATGTAACAGAAGATGAAATCAAGGCAATTATTAATGAAGGCACAGAACAGGGCACCATCGATGTGGCTGAACAGGAAATTATCGAACGGGTCTTTCACCTGGGTGACCGGAATATAACGTCTTTAATGACCCATCGCAGTGACATTATCTGGTTCGACCTGAACGAAACAGAAGAACTGATCAAAGAAAAAATTCTCCGTGAACCTCATTCCGTATATCCTGTTTGCGATGGGGAAATTGACAATATTAAAGGCATGGTTACCATCAAGGACATGTATGTCGCCGAGGATTCAACACCATTCAAAGAAATGATGACTCAGGCATTGTTCGTGCCTGAAAACAATACTGCTTACCAGGTCCTGGAAAAGTTTAAAGAAACAAAAACCCATAGTTGCTGTATTGTGGATGAGTACGGAAGTCTGCTCGGGATGATCACGTTGAATGATATCCTTGAAGCCCTGATCGGGGATATTCCGCAACCGGATATGTCAGACTATGAGATTGTAAAACGTGATGACGGATCTTTCCTTGTTGATGCCCAGATTCCATTTTATGATTTTCTCGCTCACTTTGATAAAACCGAGTGGATGAATGAAGGGGAACACGAATTCGATACGCTGGCGGGGTTCATCCTGCATCAGCTGGAACATATACCCCGGACCGGTGAACGGATGGAGTGGAAAGATTTCAAATTTGAAATTATAGATATGGATGCACAGCGGATTGACAAAGTGCTGGTGCAGGTCAATCTGGCTGAATTAAAAGAAGACTAATTTGTCTGTCCATCCCGGACTTTTATCTTTTTCTTGCCTGCATTTTTCTTTTCATAGTCCTGGACTTCTTTGGGTTTCACCATCGTCTTGCTGACATTTTTTGTGGAGTCGGAACCTGTATCAGATTTAGGATTTTCCAGTTTACCCATAGTATAAGTCTGAATTTTATTTATCATTCCCGTAGACGGATCATAAAATCTCCATTGTCCGTGCCGTATGGCAACACCTTCATTTTTTACGATGACCGTTTTATATTCATTTAAATGATCGATGTCTTCTATTTCAAGTGTGTCATATAATTTATCAGGGTTCAGCGCTCTCCAGGACTCCTCCCTGATCAATGAACCGGAGGAATTAAAATACTGACAGACCCCATCTTTGTTACCCCACTTATAAAATTCAAGTGCCGTCAGGTCACCCTGTAAACTGTAAATCCGCCAGGTGCCTTCCCGGCGATTATCTTTGTATTCACCCTCTTCCTCATTGCCCGGTTCACCCCTTATCTCATCTCTCCTTTCCACCCATTTACCCTGTTTCATATTTTTTTTATCCACTTTATTGAGGGTATCGCCTTTCACGCCGATGATAAAAGATCCTGCCTGGGAAAATCCTTTTAAGGCGGTAAAAAGAAACAGTAAAAAAAGTATTCTCTTCATGATTATGGTCCTTATACAAAAAACGATCCGTTACGGTGAAATGTTGCGGTATCACATACGGCTGTCTGCCTATATTTGCAACCTTAACAACCTGTTATGTTCAAATTTATCTTATTCATATTATTGACTATCAGTATATTACATGGATATAGTCAACCGAAAACAATGACTGAGATAAAATCGGAAATGGAAAAATCACCGAACTCACCATTATATGTTAAGGATATTCT
>DASXKM010000701.1:0-4016 GCA_036496825.1 Puia sp.
TGAATAATGAATGTAATGACGACTGAGTAATCATAACAGGGACAGTCGCCAGCTATTTTAATAAGATTCAGGCGCCGCGGAGCGAACGAAAAAAAGAAATATTCAATATTCATAAATCCGGCCGGAAACTTATCTCGTAGGTCTTTCAAATAATCATCAAACAAACTTTATATGAAACAAAAAAAACTTGCTTTGATCGTCCTGGTAGCCCTGGCTACTACGGCAGGTGGTTTTTTACTCGCTTCCGATCATATTGATGCGCCGGCGGTGAAAAATCAAACAACTGACATTACTGACTTGTATGTGTTCAATGGTTCGGATACCAATAATCTGGTATTTGTTGCCAATACACAGGGCCTGCTGGCGCCTTCAGCAACTGCCGCAGCGGCATTCGACCCGAACACTTTAATCCAGTTTAATATTGACAACAACGGAGACAATGTGGAGGACCTGGTGATCCAGGCCATTTATGCCGATGGTAAAATGAATTTCTTCGGACCGGTAAAACCTTCAGCGACCGGCGCAAGAAGCAAACTGGAAGGAGATATCATCGCGTCCGTTCCGGTGACAGCCTATGGTGCGGGTACTCCTACCACCATGACAACCGGTTCCGGAATTATGGTTTTTGCGGGTCCCAGGGATGATCCGTTCTTTTTCGATCTTGACCAGTACCACGCAATTTTAGCAGGTAAGGCACCGGGTTTTAATAATCCGGGTAAGGATGCTTTTGCCGGCACCAATGTACTGAGTGTGGTTGCTGAAGTGCCAAAAAAACTCCTGAATAGCACAGGGAAAATCAATGTCTGGCTAACCACTAAAAAGAAAGAATCCTGATTATATACGATTCTAAACTATTCATTCATCAATTTGAAATTTATAATATGGAAAAGCATTATATAATAAAATTTTTTGCAGGCGCTGTACTATTAATAATGGGTGCTGTTGGATGTTCGAAATCAAATAATCATAATCCTCCCCCCACCCCAACCGTTTACTATGATCAGGCAGATCAGGCAGGAAGGCCCGCTATCAATACCGTGTTCATCCCGGCCAGCGGAAAAGATAGTTTCAATACGACCCCTCCGACGCAGATGCCCGCGCTGTTCACCAATGATATGAAGACATCGCTTTCAACATTGAATCCTGGTTATACGACCAATCTGCTTGGTTTATCTGCTGATCAGTTTATCGGTGTGTTATCAACGGATGTATTAAATGCATCTACAACGGGAGTCACCAGTTTTTACAATGGTACGCAGGTTCTGACCGGCAGAACTTTAGGTGATGACGTGATTGATGTGGAATTAATACTTCTTTTTGGCGGACCTGACGGGTCAATGAATCCGGGTCTTACCAGTGATCATGTAAATGGAAATGACAAAACATTTTTGACATCATTTCCGTACGAGGCAAGCCCCTGGTAAGACGTAAACCTCCAAGTTGGGCCGCTATACTCTAATATAAAAAAGGTCAGGATTCGTTCTGGCCTTTTCATTTTTCATTTCATCTTATGTCACGAATGTTTTTTGCGCATGTTATCGTCCAGGAACTGGATAAATTATCCGGTACAGATGCAGCCTGGGTTTATCTGAAGCTGGGTTATAATCATATTCTTCCACTGGGCCTTGATCATATTTTATTTGTACTGAGTCTGTTCTTGTTAAGTCCAAAGATGAAACCGCTATTATGGCAGGCAACAGCATTTACCGTTGCTCATTCCATCACATTGGGATTAGCCATGTATCATGTGATCAGTCCGCCGGCGAATATTGTTGAGCCACTGATTGCATTGTCCATCCTGTATGTTTCTCTTGAAAATATTTTTTCACCCCGATTGAAAGCTTCCCGTATCGGAATTGTATTCCTGTTTGGACTTATTCACGGCATGGGATTCGCCGGTGCCCTGGGGAAACTCGGGCTGCCACAGGATTCCTATCTGTTATCTCTTGTCATGTTTAATATTGGTGTGGAACTTGGTCAGCTATCCATCATCCTGTCTGCCTATCTGTTGCTCGGGAAATGGTTTGGAAACAAACCTTATTACCGGAAGATGATCGTAATTCCTGTTTCAGTAGTGATTGCCATCATATCCGCTGTCTGGGCGGTTCAGCGGATCTTACTCTAATTGTTTTTCCAGATCCCGGAGTATTGCGGGACTGAGATCGTATTTATTTATATAGGCTGCCTTGTAGAAAGCCCGAGCATTGTATCCCTTGTTCATTCCCTGCATCATTTTTCCCATCCAGTATAATTCCAAACCTTCGAGTGGCCGTCCCGAAACATTTTTTTCAAATTGATCATAAGCTTCTTTCTTCTTGTGGTTGGAATACAAACTCCAGGCGTACCAGGCATATGTCTGAGGTGTCGCCCGGTTTTTCAGTTCCTGATTTGACAGCTGTTCAGCCGTTGCCGGATCATTTAAAATACCCGTATATAATTCAATCAGATATTTGTTATACATATTCCCATAACAGGATTCCGTGGCCGCTGATTCAAATGCACGGGCCCAATTTTTTTCCTCTGTGCTGTCTTCCCTGACCTGGGCCATCTGTGTAAGTTTAAATAATGGATCAGGCAGTGTATTTTGGGTTCTGACAAATGCGAATATTCTTTCAGCCAAAGAATCATTTTTATCATGCACCAACGCAATCCATCCCAATCCCGTCAGACTATGGAAATCGGCGCTGTTTATTGCCAGGCATTGCTGATATAATGCCGCCGCCTTGTTGAGATCACCTGCATGAATATATAAATCCGCTGTATTGGATAGTGCTACCTGTTCCAGATAAGGACTGTTCTCCTCCTCCTTCGCCGCCTGCTCCATGGCGTGAATCGAGCTGTCCAGCAATCCATTCAGATGATCCATTTTTGAAAGGCGAAAAAAATAACCATAATCAGCAGCGGATTTTAACTCCTTAAGTTCGTTTGAAGCATTGAAATATCGTCCCAGTTCAAAATCAACATCAAAGGAAGAGCAGAGCTGGTCATATTTTTTCAGCCCGTTTTGTTTAGCTTTTTCAAGCCATGAATCGGCTTCTTTGAAACGGTGTTGCAGAATTGAATAATGAACCAGTGTAAGATCCGCCTGTGCTTCCCTGTGATTAAAATCGGTGTCAATCTTCCTTATAATACTATCTGCTTTCTGAATATCCCGGATATCGCCGAAAAGATGAAATCTTAAGGAAAGTGTGCCGGCATATTTTGCCTCACTTACCAAACCCGGAAGGTTTGGGTCAATCCGGTTTCGCCAGAATTGTATGGAGGTATCATTAGATACGGCGAATGCCGGCGGATGGTAGTGGCTGATCAGACTGTCGATATAAACTTTGCTTACAATTTGCCCCCTATCATGGTTGCAGGCCATCAGTGTACACATGACCAGGATGCCGGGTAAGAAATTAAGCCGCATATTTTACGAGATATACGAAATGACCGACTATGAAGATTTAAAAAGCAAGGAAAATAAACCCTGGAAACGATGTGATCAATAACTCAGAACTACATCATTACTACTTCATTTGTAATTTTATTCCATCAGAAAACTCTGCGCTCCGCTTTATGAGCTAGTTTTATTTAAACGAATGCTTCAGACATATGGTAATCATTGAGTCCTATCCGGCCGCAGTCATCCTTTGTCTTATAACCATGATCTGCTGGGGATCCTGGGCCAATACCATGAAGCTCACGGGAAAGAACTGGTTTTTTCAGCTTTATTATTGGGATTATTCTCTGGGTGTTTTGATTTTTTCTCTTCTGCTGGCATTTACACTGGGGAGTCATGGCAGCGGTGGCCGGTCGTTTCTGGATGATCTGTCACAGGCCGAATCGAAAAATCTGGGTTATGCGTTTCTGGCCGGAACCATTTTTAATTTATCCAATGTTTTGCTGGTCACAGTTATTGATATAGCGGGAATGGCCATCGCTTTTCCGATAGGTGTAGGCCTGGCGCTGGTGTTAGGAGTTATTACAGGGTATATCAGTAAACCACTGGGAAATCCATGGATTCTTTTTACAGG
>DASXKM010000702.1:0-7064 GCA_036496825.1 Puia sp.
ATGGCTTTACAAACACGCGAACAACATATCAAAAGAGAAAAAGCTACTTCGAATATTTGTACGGCCCAGGCATTATTGGCTAATATGGCTGCCATGTATGCCGTCTATCACGGTCCGCAGGGTTTAAAAGATATTGCTACAAGAATCAATATTCTTGCATATGGTTTATCGAATGGTCTGCAGGAACTGGGATTCGAGATTTCACATGGCTATTTTTTCGACACCATCCAGATAAGAATAGAGAATTCGGAAAAACTTCGCGCGATTGCCGAAGATCATAAAATGAATTTCTTTTATGATGGAAAAGACATCGTTCGAATTTCGATAGGCGAATACACGACACAGCAGGATACCTTTGATATACTTTCGGTATTTTCTACCTTTCTGGAACAGGATGACACCGCCATTATTTTTGATTATGACCGGCACGAAGAGGTCATTCCTGTAGAACTGAGCCGGAATTCACCGTTCCTGACCCATCCTGTTTTTAATACCCATCACAGCGAGACTGAAATGATGCGGTATCTGAAAAGTCTTGAAAATAGAGACCTCTCGTTAAATACTTCGATGATTCCGTTGGGATCCTGCACTATGAAACTCAATGCAGCGAGCGAATTGATTCCCGTCAGTTGGCCCCGGTTTAGTAGAATACACCCGTTCGCACCTGAGTTTCAGTGGAAGGGCTATCAGCAGATGATTCTCGAGCTGGAATCCTGGTTAAGTACGATTACCGGCTTTGCTGCAACTTCCCTTCAGCCCAATAGCGGCGCCCAGGGAGAATATGCCGGCCTCCTGGCGATAAGATCTTATCACGCCGCGCAGGGCAATCAGCATCGTCAGGTAATGCTCATTCCGATTTCAGCACATGGTACCAATCCCGCCAGCGCGGTAATGGCCGGGATGAAAGTGGTTGTTGTTAAAAGCGATAAAGACGGACATATCGACATTCAGGATCTGAAAGATAAAGCCGCTTCATATAAATCAGAACTGGCCGGACTGATGGTCACCTATCCTTCCACTCATGGTGTATTTGAAGAAGGCATAAAAGATATCTGTCAGATTATTCACGATAACGGAGGATTGGTTTACATGGATGGAGCGAATATGAATGCGCAGGTGGGATTAACCAGCCCGGGTTTTATAGGAGCCGATGTTTGTCATCTGAATCTGCACAAGACATTTGCCATACCACATGGAGGAGGTGGTCCGGGAATGGGTCCTATCTGCGTAAATGAAAAATTGAAGGATCATCTTCCCCGGCATTGGACAAATCCAAATGCTCTGGGAACAGGTGCGGTTAGTGCTGCCCGTTATGGCTCCGCCAGCATCCTGCTCATCAGTTACGCTTATATAAAAATGCTGGGATCTCATGGTATAAGGCAGGCGACCGCCTATGCCATACTGAATGCGAATTACATGAAAAAACGGCTCGAACATTTATATCCGATTTTATACACGGGTCCCAATAACACCTGCGCCCATGAATTTATTGTTGATCTCCGGCCATTCAAAACACAGGCAGGTATAGAAGCCGAAGATGTTGCTAAAAGATTGATGGATTATGGATTCCACGCGCCCACCCTGAGCTTTCCGGTTCCCGGCACGATGATGATTGAGCCAACTGAAAGTGAGGACAAAGAAGAATTGGACCGGTTTTGTGACGCGATGATTGCTATTTACCAGGAGATCCAGGACATTGTCGCGGGCAAAATGGATAAAGTCGATAACCCTTTAAAAAATGCACCGCATACCCAGGAGATCATTACTGCTGATGAATGGAACCACAGTTATGGTCGTGAAAGAGCAGCATTCCCGCTTCATTATACAAGATTGAATAAGTTCTGGCCATCCATCGGGCGGGTGAATAATACTTATGGGGACAGGCACCTGATATGCACCTGCGAACCGGTTTCAAGTTATGAAGTAGAAGTTGTGAACTGATTGAATGGACAAGTATCACTTCCAAACTTCCATTCTTTCATACTTCCACACTGTATTGGTTATTGACCAATGATTTCCGGAATCGGTTTCAGTAACTTTTTGGTTTTGCGACTGAGGTTGAATCGCCTTGCATATACCAGCCGGTAGTTTCCGGCACCTGCTGTGTAACTATAATTGGAAGATTGACCCTTCATGAAAAGTTCGGTGTCTACCCAGAGAACACTCAGATCCCATTTATCGCCATTATAACCAGCGCCGGCATGTAAAATATAGTTTGGTCTGAAACCTAAATGACTTCCTTGATCTTTATATTGGGACAATATTTCAGCCGAATACCGGAACGCGAAATTGACAGTCGCTGAACCCAGAATAAAAAAGTGTTCCTGAATGACGAATGTGTACGCATACCCGACTCCCGGTCCGAAACTGAAAAAATGAAATCTGTTTATGGCCAGTGCGCTGACCTTCGGATCAATGTCCGTAGGCATCAGCGTACTGTCTCCGTAAATAGCTCCATAATAAATCTCTCCCCCTATCAGTACAGAACCTGCGGATTTTTTTTGCCATTCATTTTGCAGAAGTCCTGCCTGGTAGGAAAATTTTTTGTCATTTAATGCTCTGTAAAATGCAAATCCGATAAGACTTAATCCCATATCAGGTCTCAAATAATATTTTTCACCCGCCGGTGCCGCCAGCCCCTCCGGAGTGAGGTATAAACCATGATAGAACTCACCCAGCAAATCGATATTCCACTTACGTGCATAAAAATGCCCCTGTAGATCCAGATACTTTGTATTACCCTTTTCGTCGTCAGGATTGAATTTACTGATCCCGATCCCGATGTTCAATGTGAATGCATGATAGGTTGCTCCGATTCCTAAATTCAGTGAGGTGGTGGCCCTGTACTTATATGATTGTGTCGGAGCAGGCGGATTAAAGCTGAGAACGTTATATTTTCTTGAGAGATAAGCTCTTCCTGTCAACTTGGACCGGTAGGTCGAATAGTAGCTTGAATCGTGAACATCCTGAAATTTTGATTTCTGGGCAATGGAAAACGCCACAAAAAAACATATGAGGGCCGGTGTTAAAAAAAATTTCTTCATGAGGTTCTAAAATAACCTTATACCGGAAACATCACTTCTTTATGTTCATGAAGCCGCTGTAATTCAACAATCGTTGTTTTACCGTCATCACTCTCGCGATACATCTGAACAAACTTGCGTCCGAATAAAATTTCATCTGAAGTGTACGAGGTTCTTTGCTGTACTACATTTGAATATACATCGTCAAATGCACGGACAGACACATAAATTTCCAGATCCGCCTTTTTCATATCCTCACGTGTGAAATCATAAATCGGGCTTTCAGAAATTAAAGGATGCACGACCGTCCAGTTCATAGGTAAAGACTCCACATGACTTCGTTCCAGGGACAGATCATAAAACTTATAGACTGTCTTCCCGTTTTCGTCAACCAGCAAAGCCGCGTTTACTTTGATGTCAACATTTGTCATTGTATGATTATCTTTATAAGCAGCAAACCGGAACATGAGTGCCGATCCATCCCGATAGGGGCTTATCAAAGCGTCTCTGCTAAAAAGTAAAAAAGCCTTGGGCTTTGAAAACCGCCCGAACAACAAACCGGTTGCTATTGCGAAAGATAAAAATCCAAGCATTGATTCTATGGCCGCAATCGAATTGGCGGCATCACCAATCGGGTTCACTCTGCCATAGCCAACAGTGGTAAAAGTTTCGGTACTGAAAAAAAACATCTCTTTAAAGAACTGCCAGCGGGTGATCGCCATTACCCCAATAAAATCCGGGGCACCGATAAAATAATAAACACTTCCGAATATAAAATTTACTGTCAGATAAAAAGTGAATAATGCCCCAAAGAATTTCCAGCTGGGCATGTTCAACATGGTATGGTAAAGGCTGAAGCGATGATAAAAGGGCACTCCCTCCTTCCTCACATTGAAGCTTCCATCCCGGTTTACAAATCGTCCGCCATAATTATCAGGGTTTCCACCGAACCCGGTATCATTATTATCTTTTAGTTGGTTCTGCCTTCTCGTAAGCGCCATTGACAATTATTTGAAAGCAAATTTAAGCCTAAAGCTTAAAGCCGAAGTCCGAAGCCTAAAACCATTTTAAACCCTAAACGGGATCCGAATTTCCTTCCTCACACAATTATCGGTTTATCGAAGTCCATTCCATAGTCCGATTCCGGAGAATTAATTTCAGGCCTTCGGCTCGGTTTACTACTTTTTATTCGCAATTGCCTGTATGGAATCCAGGTGTTTCTCCAAAACAGGCAGCGTATTACTGGCAAAAGATTTTATGGAAGAATCCGAGCAATTCTCAGCACATTTTTTGAATTCTTCAATATCCTTTTTGTGATCATCTACCATCATATCTACATATTCTTTGTCAAAATCTTTTCCTTTCTTTGCTTTCATTTTATCTATTTCCTTCCGGGTGTCATCACTTACGGAATCCGGCAGGGCAATATTCAAAGAACCGGCAATTCCTTTTAATGTGGCATTTGCTTCTGAATGATCCTTTACCATCATCGCGCCAAAGGCTTTTACTCTGGGATTGCTTGCCCGGTCTTCTGCAATTTTTCCCAGCTCAACTTCCATCATGCCGCCATTCGCGGCGGCGACGGCAAAATTGGAAGCATCCGGTTGAACGGCTTTCACTTCTTTGTTAACGGCTTTTGCACTATCAACCGTGTCCTGGTGGTTGTCCGTATTGTTGTTACAGGATAACAGACCCATACTGAGTGTAAATAGTACAGAAAATAATAACGGTTTCATATAGTTTTTTTTAATGATCGGATATTCAGTTAGTTCAAAGCACGAGCCAGGCCATTCTCGTGCATTTACACCATTACTTTGGGGAGATTGGGTAAAATCGGCAACTATTTGAGCATGACCGGAGTCACTTTTAATAAACCTTATTTGCATCAACTTTGCATAAAGGAATCATTGTTTTAATTTTATATTATGGCATTGCAGTCAAATAAACCAGGGGCTGTGGAAGAACTGGCATTGGATACCGATACGCTGACGGATCCCGAATCGCCGTACAGCCTGATCGTCTGGAATGATGAAGTCAACAGCTTTGACTGGGTTATTCAAACCCTGATAGAAGTTTGTAACCATTCAAACGAACAGGCTGAACAATGCGCGATGATAATTCATACACAGGGTAAGTACGCTGTCAAACAGGGAAGTTACGAGGAATTAAAACCCATGTGCGACGCCATTACGGATCGTGGTATCGGCGCAACAATTGAAGTACTATCCAACTCTTGATCACATTTTCCAAACTTCCATACTTCCATACTTTCATACTTGTTCTATGTCACTCATCGCCCTGAATGAAACATTACAATTTCCGCCGGCGGAGATGGCAGACGAAGACGGGCTGCTGGCGATCGGAGGTGATTTATCGAGAGAAAGATTATTGCAGGCATATCGCAATGGTATTTTCCCATGGTATGAAAACCGCTATATACTATGGTGGTGTCCTGACCCGCGTTTTGTTTTATTTCCTTCAGAACTAAAAATTAGTTCAAGCATGAAACAGCTGTTGAAAAGACAGGTCTTTGAATTTTCTGTTAACCGGGATTTTAATGGGGTAATCAGCCAGTGCAAGGCAATCACAAGAAGAGGACAGGAAGGAACATGGATTACTGAAGAAATGCGGAACGCATATACTGATCTGCGCAATGCCGGATACGCACACAGTGCGGAAGTCTGGCTGAACGGTGAATTGGTTGGTGGCCTGTATGGCATACGGCTCGGTAAGGTATTTTATGGCGAAAGTATGTTTAGCCGGCATAGTAATGCAAGTAAGTATGCATTTATCCGCTATGTGGAATTATTGCAATCGGAAGGAGTGGAATTGATCGACTGTCAGGTGTATACTTCACATCTGGAGTCCTTGGGAGCAGTTATGATTCCACGACCCAGGTTCCTGAATCTTTTGAAGGAATTAACCGTGCCGGACGGTGACCCCTGATCACACTTTATGCAGGTTAAAATAGTTGTTAAAATTCAGTATAATTCTCCGGGTCCACGCCTGTTTTCTTTCCTGGCCATTTTTCCGCGAAACTGTAAATGAGTCCCCGCATATAATCATTTTCCGGATAAACCGTTAGCCGTTCTTTCAATGTTTCCAGGTCCTGAATCTTCATTTCGCTGTCAAGATAACCCATTCCATAAAATCTTCCTTTTTCAATCAGAATATAACTGTCCTCTGAAGAATGCCTTCCCTTGTCGCGAATTACAAAAGATGGCAATAAGTTTTGCAGTGATTCCAATGCCAGCATCAGTCTCTCATTATATTCGTCGGCCGGCTCCTCATGTATACAGGCACCCCGGCAGGATTTGTCCAATAGTCCGCTGCATTTTTCACTGCTCCTTTCCATAAAACATAATTTGGGGCAGAGATTAAATTGCCTTACCAGCTTGCGTAATAACTGCCAGCCTTCTGTGAGTCCGTTAAAACTATAATAGGCCGTTAAATGAGACTTCTTCTTTTCCACCGTTAGCCGAAGGTAACCAGCCTGGTCTTCATACATATATAAACCGTAAATCTGCTCAAATCTTTTCAGGCTGCTGTTATAAACCGGCCAGAGACGGCGGATTTCGACGCATTCATATAAATAGGCCATTAATTCGGTCCCGCAATCCTGCCATGATACGGAAAATATATTCCGAAGGAATTCCTGTTTTCTGAGTCCCGGACTGTTATTTGAAAAATGACTGCAAACCCGGTTGCGGAGGTTTTTCGCTTTTCCGACATAGATCACTTTTCCTTTCCGGTCATGAAAATAATATACACCGGGTGTATAAGGCAGGGAAGCGATTTGTTCAGCAGGGAGATTGGGCGGCAGATATTGCTCCCTGCTCTTCCCATAAAGCATCTGCCGAACGGCTCCCTGATTATCATTTTTCAGGATTTTTTCAAATAGTATAACCGTCGCATCCGCATCCCCACCAGCCCGGTGACGATTTGGTATCGGGATACCCAGGTCCCGGCAAAGTTTACCAAGACTATAACCCGGAAGCCCCGGGAATACCTTCCTGCTCAGACGAACCGTACAAAGCTTTT
>DASXKM010000703.1:0-2691 GCA_036496825.1 Puia sp.
CAAAGAATTGACCATTGGAAGTCCTTCCATTACAAAGATTAAACTTAGGAAAAGTACATTTGATGATTATCTGGCACCTTTTCTTCGGGCTAACGATCAAATAAAATGGGTAACCAATAAACCCAGATTTTAATTTTGGTTATCGGGCAACTAATGGAAAACACTTTGGTCAAAGGGATTTTCGGGTCGAAGATCCCTTTCATTCATATTAGTTTGTTATACTTGTTATCAGACCCCTCAAATCTTCTAACGATGCTGCAAGTTTTACTCCTTATCGCATTTCTTATTCCAGCCATTTTATTCTTTACCACCCAACAAAAAAACACTAAATGCCATTCAGCCCGAAAACCGATTGATGAGTCCGGGAATGGTTTGGCTGCAACTCATCCCTCTCATCGGACTAATATGGCAGTTTTTTGTCGTAACGAAAATTGCCGATTCCATATCTAAAAAACTTGAAACGACGAAAGATGATTCCATTTTGGGAATTTCAAATACTGCTATCGATGCATTAGATAAACGACCCACTTTTGCAATCGGAATCACTTATTGTATTCTGTCTACTGCCAGTATTATTTGGAATATGGTAACCATGCAAACTACTCTGGATCAATATCATAACATTACTACTCGCTCTGTCAGGAATGATTTGCCGGATCATTTATTGGGTGAATCTTGCCAAATACAAAAACAGGATTCAAAGCAAAGTGGCTTCAATTGTCATCAATTAAAAACACTTGCAATCTGTTCCTAAGACACCACACATTCGGCGGGTGTTTAGTAGCTGCCCATTTTATTTTTTTGTACTAAACACTGTAAAGTGATACGTAAGAGACATGGAAGAGACTTTGAATGCCGGTCCAAAACTTCCATCAGTGCTATTCACTTCGGATCCCAGATCAGCAGGGAGATAGTAAGAAAATTCCAAGGTATGTCTGCCATGAATCACTCCAACACCAAACAGCGGAGCCAGGTAGTTTTTTTTCAGCGCATTGATACTATGTTCACTATTCTGGAAACTGCCCGGAATGGGTGGAAGGCCATTCCTTACCGTTGATGTAGTGCCAGCATTGCTTTCATTGATTGAAACATCGGTATTCAGTGAGAAGTTATAGCTAATACCGGCTTTTAAATAACAATTCACATTCCCCAGGGGATTGACCAGCCACATCAGATAGAAATTCGTTTGTATCAGGGAATTCTTCATTCTCATTGTGTCGTTATAAGCTTCCGTTCCATGATAGTTTTGAGACTGATAAAAACTGTCGTTAAAAGATTTTCCTACATTGTATTGATAGCTATTATAACCAGTCGATAATCCGACTTTAAATGCCTTGAATTTCCCGGGAATGGAATAAAGCAGATTGAGGCCTCCGGTGGCGGACCAGGATGGATCAAACTGAAAAACACTATAATAAATTCCGCTGACAGACGTAGGAAATGAATTCCGGACGCCTCCGATATACAGCTGAACCTGAAATTCCTGAGATGCTTTTTTTTGATAACTGGGACCGCCATGGCCTTCATTCAGAATTTTGAAGAGTGATTGGATTTCCGAAGGAGAATAGGAGGCATTGCTAATCCTGTTAAAATATTTATCGCCCAGACCCTCCTGAACAAACAGGCTGAGTATAACATTCTTATAATGCTGATCCGCGATCAGGGAGTCATTGCTGATACGCGTCCGGTAAACCAGTTCAGCTATTTTGCCATCCTGTTGTTGCGTATATAAATAAACTCTTTCCGGTGTTACCAGATCATACAGTGAATAAAATCCGCGGTTCAAAACTTTTAGAAAAAACGATTTTGTAGAAACACTATCTGAAAACTCCGCCGGAATATCTTTTCCGGAAACAGGAGCCGTGTGAAACTGAACCGTTGCCGACAAATAGTCATCGTATCCGTCAACGCCAAATCCCCTGATATCACCCGGACCGAATTCCGTTTTTTTAATATTTGCTTCCACTTTGATCGTCTTTGGATTTATATTCCAGTCGTTGAACTCAATATTACAGCGAACCGTGTCACCCTTCAGGTTAATATAATAACCCGGAAATGGCCTGAAATTTGAAAAACCGGCGAGTGTGATAAATAAAAAAGACAGCAAAAGATAAATTTTCTTCCTAGGCATATGGGTTGAATAAAGGTTAAAGGATCAACTTTAAAATAAGAAAACTATTGTGCGATCTCTGATGTAATTAAGAAAAAAAGACAAAATGTTGATCTATATCCAGAAAAATAGTTTAGGGGAAAAATATCAATGCTGAGTTTCGACTCATCGATAATTATAAAATCTCTACGATCAGATAAACACGTAAGAGTTTTTACTTAGCATGACCATTCCGTTCGATTTTTGTATATTAGAATACGCGAAGTATTATTACAATTCTGCTATGAAGAATATTGTTCTGTTTACTCTTCTTATTGTATGCCAGACGGCATTGGCACAATCCATTCTCAAAGGCAGGGTAATTTCCGGAGACACGCAGAATCCTTTACCATCGGTATCCGTTTATCTGAACAATACTTCCCTGGGCACGATCACGAACGAAAAAGGTGAATTTACCATTCGTAAAATTCCAGCGGTGAAATTCAGGCTGGTTGCTTCTCTGGTGAGTTATGAAACCTATGAAAGAATGCTGGATCCGCATGATATTGCAGACACGGTGTTTATCATTTCATTAAAACCCG
>DASXKM010000704.1:0-6224 GCA_036496825.1 Puia sp.
CACTATGGTCAGGGGAATTCAGTCCTTGTTTCAGGTAACGATGTTTATATAGCCGGGATGCAGGTTTCAGCTCCGGCTTATGTAAAGACAGCGGCCTATTGGAAAAATGGCAATGTAGTTTTGCTTCCGGCAAGTGTAGCACCTTCCTTTGCCAAATCCAGTTTTGTTACGGGTAACGATGTGTATCTGGCCGGATATGAGGATATCGCCTATCAGATGTCATATGCAGTGTACTGGAAGGATGGCGTGGAAACAAAACTTACCGACGGTAGTCACAGCGCAGCTGCGAATTCGATTTTTATTAAATAAGGCATCAACGTGCTTTCAGCTCCTGATAACCAATATAACCCGAATCTTTTCATACTATTATTATAAATAAAATGCCCGTTATGGCAAAAAAGAAAACGGCCACGAAAGTCCCTAAACTTAAAGCGCCTGTTGATGATGGCGGATACATGGAAAAATTCCTTGGGTCGAAATGGAAAATTCCATTCCCTGAATTGAACAGTGTTCAAAAACAGGATCTCGTAAAAATGTCCGGCAATAAATCCAGACTGGATTATCTGCATTACAGTCTTCTGATGTGCAGGAGCCGCCGGCTTGCTTATTTTACCGCTGTAAATATTGACGGCACTCAATGGAAGAAAGTTGGACGGGTGGGAGATTTTCAAACTGACCCAAGGTTAGATCCTGAGGAAGATCAATTAGGGAAGAAATTATACAGTGCAAAAAAAAGTGATTTTGACCGGGGCCATCTGGTTCGCAGGGAGGATCCTCAATGGGGAACTTTGGCGCTCAGCGAAAAAGCAGGGCGTAATACTTTTTGGTTTACCAACTGTTCTCCGCAACATAAAAAGCTAAATCAAAAGATATGGGCTGAACTCGAAGCAAATATTCTGCATACGGGTGCCGACAAACAGAATCTGAAGATCAATGTGTTTACGGGCCCTGTGCTCGCGAAAAGTGACGGAATTTTTGTAACGCCAGTGGAGGATAAGGATATTCAAATTCCAAACCTGTTCTGGAAAGTGGTTGTATGGACAAAGTCGGATGGTAAAGCCTATACCGTAGGATTTGTACAAAGCCAGGAGAAATTTCTTATCGACGGGGGCATTATCAAAAAACAATTCATCGCCAATATTAAAAGTCTGAAGAAAACAACCGATGAAGATATTTTTGAACACCTGCCATTCAAAGACGGGAAAACCTATCAGGTGAAAATGGAGCATATTGAAAAACTATCCGGACTGAAATTTAACTGGCCAGGTGTTTTGCGACCCTTTAAGGCAGTAACACCGAAAGCACTCACAGGGATAAAGGTTTCAAAAACCAAATCGAAGGCAGTCGCCAGGGCGCTGGCAGCAGGTGCCATAACCAATAATATGCAGATGAATGTCCAAATCAAAGGACTGGTTCTTTAATATGAAATCCATATAAAATTTACTTTATGACAAATGACAAGGCACTCGGTATCAAGCAGGAAATTTCGTCCGGTTTTTTATTCAGTAAGACGAAAGTGTATGCGATGAGTTTTGCGGCCGGTATGGATAAGAAAAAAGGCGGTGGGGGGAAGCCGGTTGCCCATACACTTTCTGCTCCTGATATAAAGAGTTCCATAAACGGGGTTGGTGTAAGTGAGAAAGCAAACGGAGAGAAATATGTCAAGGTATTAACCCGCGATAAAACCCATGTGACTCCAAAAATTCTCTCTGCACATTTTGGTGTGAAGGCGCAGGATATTATTATCGAGCATACAGGTATTATCCGCTTTAAAATGAATACCGGCCGTCACCGGCCAATATACCCGGGCATTTCGGTTGGGCACTATCAGATCACAGCCGGCACCATCGGCTGTTTTGTAAAAGATGGAAAGGGCCGGCAGTATATTTTAAGCAACAACCATGTTCTGGCGAACACCGATAAGGGATATTATGGTGATCCCATTTTGCAACCGGGAAAATTGGACGGAGGAAAAAAGCCGAAAGATATTATTGCGCAACTTTCTTATGTGGTTAAGTTAAGTACAACGGATCCGAACGAAATGGATGCAGCGATTGCCGAAATCAGCAAAGGGATAAATCCGGATTTCAGGATAGACGGGAAGAAAAGCGTAAATGGGCTGATTGATCATGCCAATCATATGAAAGTTGAGAAATTCGGACGTACCACGGGACATACTGTTGGGTCTGTTACCACACGCAATCTGGATCTTCAGGTGGACTATGATGGGGAACTACTTGATTTTCAGGATCAGTTTGAAATTAAGGGTGTTATGTCGAAGGGTAAACGAACCATGTTTTGCGATGGAGGCGATTCCGGATCATTGATATTGCAAAAAGGGAGCTTTAAAGCCGTCGGTTTGTTATTTTCCGGAAACGATGATGGCACTACATTTGCGACTCCCATCAGGACGGTTTTAGATGCATTTTCAGTAAATATTTTATAACTTTACATTGTGGGCATCGATCAGGCAAAGAAGGAATTATACGGCAAACTCAGGCAGTTTCCTGAAGTGACAGGCGCCGGCATCCAGGAAAAAAATGGACGCGAAATTATTGTTGTTTTCCTGACCAAAGACAATTCCAAAGTCGTCTCCCAGATTCCCAAAACCTATAAAGGGAACACCGTCAAAACCGAGATCCGCGCGGTTGCAAAGCCAATGTAGTCTTTCTCTTTTCCGGGCCCCACGATTTCTCAAATGTTGCCGGTTCCAATGGTACATACCGCTGCAATCATTCGCGTTTTTTATCGTTCGCACTATGCGTATGGAATAGAAACCACAAATTCGGCACCATTCCCTTCTTTTGAAATCACTTCCAATTCACCCCCCTGAGCCTTCATAGCATCATAGCTCAATGACAAACCCAAACCTGTTCCCTGTCCTGCAGGTTTCGTCGTAAAGAAAGGCTGGAAAATTTTATTAACCAGTTTTTGCGGTATGCCGTTACCGTTATCCTTTACCCTGATTTCAACCTTGTCACCAATCCTTTCTGTGCTGACGGAAACGGTTGGCTCATATCCTTCGGGCTGCATCTTCTTCTTCTCACTCACTGCATAAAATGCATTGTTATACAGATTCAACAGCACTCTTCCAATATCCCGGGCAATAATGTGGATGGTTCCAATACTGAAGTCAAAAGCCGTTTTCGTGGTGGCATTGAATGAATTGTCCGTTGCTCTGAAGCCACGAAAAGACAGTTTCAGATATTCCTGCGCCAATGCGTTTATATCCGTCGGTTCTTTTTGGCCAGAGCTTGTTCCTGAATGTTGAAGCATGCCCTTTACAATCGCATCAGCCCGTTTACCATGACGAATGATTTTATCTGAATTTTCCTTTATATTTTTTGCAATGATTTTTATCTCATCGATATTTCCTTTAACTGCTTCCTCTTCTAACTCATCACTTAACTCTGCATTTACTTCAGAGAAATTATTTATAAAATTCAAAGGGTTTTGAATCTCATGGGCAATACCCGCTGTCAGTTCGCCCAGTGAAGCCATCTTTTCACGCTGGATCAATTGTGCCTGAGCAGATCTTAATTCCTGCAAGGTGGTTTCTACTTTTTGTTTCTGCTGTTGCAATACGACATTCACTCTCTTTCTTTGTCTGTTGTTCCACCATTGAATAATCGCAATAAACAGAAAAAAGATGACCGAAGTGAGAAATACATACATCAATATCCGATTCCGGTTCTTTTGTCCCTGAAGGACGGAGGCGGCTTCCTGCTCTCTCCTGCTGAGTTGCTGGTCAAACCGGAACTGCTGAATTTCATTCGCATTACTGTGTGCCTGGATCACGTTATTGAGACTGTCCTTTTTTTTAAGATAATAATACGCACTGTCCAGGTTACCTGATTTTTCGTAACAGATATTCATTAAACCGGTGGCAAACATTTCGGCTGCCGGATCAGTGATGGGCAGTGAAAGTGCATATGCTTTCCGGGCTTCGGCGATCGCTTTTTCAATTTTACCCTGGTTCAGATAGGAGGTGGATGAAAAAAGGTAGAAATAGTTGAGCAGGAATTCCCCATACTTCCGACATTCCAAAATTGCTGCAGAACATATCGAATCCACTTTTGGATAGTCTTTTTTAAAATACAGATAGTACGTGCACCAGGACCAGTAGGTGATATTTTTTGCTCCCAATTCAACGGAAACGGCGGAAATTGAATCCATCCGGTGATAGTAAAATAAGGTAGAATCCAACATACCGTTCTCGCGGTGTAAATCGCCCATAATACCATTGAGGTGGAGTGCCTGGTCGAAAAAAGGATCTTTGTTGAACTTTAAAGAAGCGATCCCTTTGTGAGCGGACGTCAATCCTTCTTTATAATTACTCGAATTTAAATAGAACCACGAGAGGTCATAATATAATGTGGACAGGTAATCCTGAATGTGATATTGCTCCGCGAGATCCAGCCCCTTGAGCGCCATGCTCAGAGACTCTTTATATTGTCCTGTGTTGTTATAATAAAAACTCAGGCGCGCATAGGCCAGGACGAGATATTTTTTGTCAGGTATCTGAAAGGCAGTGTTGATATACTGATTACAATAACTCAATGTGCTGTCCGATCTGTTGTTGAAAAACATGTTATACATGGACAGGCTGTCAAGCGTTTTACATCTGGCTGTATCAGATATTTCCGACTCCAGTTTATTCCTAAGCCGCGCGATCGTTATATTTTCCGCGTGTACAGTGAGATGACCCAGAAAAAGAGAGCATAGTATCAAAAAGCGTTTCATTGAATAAATTTATTACATAATATTAAGTATTCGGAATTCCCGGTGCAGGCTCACCGGATTGTTTCGGTCGAAAACCAATAGCTTGTGGAGACTCTGTAAAGGGCGGCGGGATTTTTTATGGCTACAGGAAGAGAAAATTGTGCTAACTTAATATTCCCAGTGCACAGAGTTCCCCGGAAGGGCAAATGCCCGGAATAACATAAATTGCTAAACGAAATAAGTAATTACCTCACCTTCTAAAGAATTAATACCATGCCAAGATTTATTATTGAAAGGCAAATTCCGGGAGTAGGAAGTTGTTCATCTGATCAGCTAAAAGCGATTTCGAAAAAATCCAGGGAGGTGTTATGCGTTTTAGGTACCGAAATTCAATGGATACATAGTTATGTGACGGGCGATAAGATATTTTGTATTTACCTTTCCCCCAATAAGGAACTGATTGAAGAACATGCCCGATTGGGAGGTTTTCCAGCTAACAGTATTACCGAAATCACAACTATTATAGATTTGTATACCGCAGAGTAAAAAAGGATAACTGCTAATCGGCAGATAGATTCTCAAAGCCAGACAGATCCCGCCCACGATGAATGGTTATCCAAATATTCAGGCACTTAAAAAATAGCAATCGAATAGAATAAAAATGGATGACCGGCAAGTACGAAAACTTAGTGAAACCACTGCAAGCCTGGAAAAACAACTGGCTCTGCTGCAAATTGAGCTGGGGAAAAAAAACAGGGAACTTGAAATAGAAGCTGCGCTGGAAAAAGTACGGGTTAGGGCAACCGCCATGCGTATCAGCGCGGAACTGGCTGAAACATCAGCCGTGCTGTTTCATCAATTGAATAAACTCAAGATAAATGCCATTCGCACCGGCGTCGGAATTTTCGATGATACGGACGATGCGGTAGAGATCTGGCAGACTTCCTTTTCCGCTAAGAAGGAAGTTGTCCGGATTCTCGATTATGTGAATATTCATATTCATCCGGTATTTGAAAATATCATTCCGGCAAGAAAGGAGAATGAACCGTTTGCAATGACCGTGTTGACGGATGGTGAAGTCAGGCAATACTATCAAACCATGTCAACTTATCTCTCTTTACCAGCACAACAGGTATATAATCAAAAGGAATATTACTATTCATTCTTTTTTTCTGACGGGATGATCAATGTGGTGGCTGCTCAGCCCCTTAGCGGGGAGGAGTGTAATATTATGATTCGTTTCGCTGGTGTGTTTGGATTGATTTATACCCGTTTCCTTGATTTGCAAAATGCGGAGGCCCGGACCAAAGATGTAATAAAGCAGACTTCTCTTGACAGGGTCAGGGCACAGATTGCCAGCATGCGTGGAGTCAGGGATTTGCAAAGAATTACTCCCTTATTATGGAACGAATTGAAGACGCTGGGCGTTCCTTTTTTGCGTTGCGGAGTTTTTATTATTGATGAAATCGGGAAAATGACCGAGGTATATTTATCCACGGCGG
>DASXKM010000705.1:0-6524 GCA_036496825.1 Puia sp.
CATTTTTTTCAATTGTAATGTACCTGCTAAATGAAACGCTGAACTGCACTACATGGCGTGTTTCAAAAAAAGGGTGAGGGGAAATCCCCCTTCCAACCATCCTTTTACGAATCATAATATTGGAATTTAAGACGAAATGCGGGAAATTTGATATAACCGTTCTTCATGTGCAGACCCGGTAAGCAGCTGTGTGCCGAGCCAACAACAATGAAATGAAATCACGATTGACTGCTTTTTTTTCCCTGATCGTTTTGACCGTCGCTCATACTGCAAATGCCCAAACATTGCAGGAGGATAGTATTTTTTATCAAACAGCCCTCACAAATACTATTTCGATCTATAAAAAACAATTGGGAGATCAGTCACCGTTGTATAACGGAAGCCGCTATTCGCCCATAGGATTTATATTCCAAACAGGCAGCCCTTATTTTATTTCTGATAGATTCACGCCGGGTTCCGTCGTGTACGACAATATTTTATTTGACAGTTTATATCTCTTATATGAAGACCTGAGGGAATTACTGGTGGCCAGGAGCCATGATAATTATCTGCTTCAACTGATCAATCAAAGAGTCAGTTCCTTCACCATTTCAGGGCGTCCGTTTATCCGGCTATCTGCGGATAGTTCGCATCCGGGCATTCCCAAAACGGGTTATTATGAGATACTTTATCCGGGACGATCGCAGCTTTTAAAAAAAACATTTAAGACCATTGTTGAAGAACCATCCGTTTATGAGAATACGGTCATCAGACATGTCGAAAAATCTGAAAGTTATTATCTCAGAATAGCTGGTTCCTATCAACGCGTTAAATCAAAATCAGAGTTGCTGATGCTGATGCATGATCACCAAAAAGAAATTCAGAGGTATATAAAAAAAACCAAACTGAATTATCGTAAGAACAGGGAAAATATATTGATCCAGACAGCTGAGTACTATGACCAAATTGCGAAATAGGATGAGTTTACCAAAATATTTTCTGACCGGTTTATTTTGGCTGGCTATCAACATCCTTTCGCTGCAGGCACAAAAAAGTCCCCAGAACCTGATCACTGGTGAATATAAAGAACTGACCATTCAGGATTTTACAAAAAAACTGGAGCAACAGACAGCCTATTTTTTTTATTATGATATCAGTATGTTTGACAGTGTTCGGTTTACACTGAGTGCTGACCGTGAGCCATTGAGTATTGTAATGGACAGGGCTTTTTCCAAAACAGATTTTACTTGGTCGGTTGGCAGGCACAATGAAGTATTTCTGACCAGAGGAACTTTTGTCCGAACAAATCTGTCGGCCACAACGGTCGATTCGGCAAAAAAGAAACGGGCAGTAAATATTGAAGTAGATGAAACAATGGATCAAAATGCTTCCATCCAAAATGCAAAACTTGAAAACAAACTTTACCAGATAGGAACGAACGCAGCAAATAACGGACAAGCCAATGGGCTGGTTAGTGGATACGTGCGGGATGCCAAGACGGGAGAAGTCATTTCCGGTGCGTCCATATATATTGATAAACCAAAGATTGGTGTGGCCTCCGATCAATATGGCTATTACGCCATCTCGCTGCCAAAGGGAAGGCTCGTACTCAATATTCAAAGTATCGGGATGAAAGACACCAGGCGCCAGATACAGTTATCAGGAGACGGAAAATTAAATATTGATCTGCAGAGCCTGGTGATGATGCTGAAGAATGTAACGATCTCCGCTGAAAAGATCAGCAATATACGCGGCGTACAAATGGGCGTTCAGAAACTGGATATCAAAACACTCAAACAAGTACCCGTAGTTTTTGGTGAAACTGACTTGCTTCGCGTACTGCTCACGCTGCCCGGTGTAAAATCTGTTGGCGAAGCCAGTACCGGATTAAATGTGCGGGGTGGATCTGCCGATCAGAACCTGATATTATTCAATGATGCGACGATTTATAATGCTTCTCATTTCTTCGGACTGTTCTCTGCCTTCAATCCCGATGTAGTAAAAACGGTGGAATTATATAAGAGTAGCATTCCGGCCAGATATGGCGGACGCTTATCGTCAGTCATAGACATCGAAAGCAGGGAAGGAAACAAAAAAGAATTTGCCGGTTCGGCAGGTATTGGCCTGGTAACGAGCCGGCTGGAAATTGAAGGACCGCTGGTAAAAGACAAAACTTCTTTTATCCTGGCCGGCAGAACGACTTACGCAAACTGGTTATTGAATCTGCTGCCACAGCAATATAAAATGAGTCGCGCTTCTTTTTATGATCTGAATCTGAACATCAGTCATCAGATAAACAAAAACAACAATCTGTACCTGACGGCTTACGCCAGTAAAGACAATTTTAATCTGAACAGTGACACACTATATGGCTATGGAAACCTGAACGTATCACTGAAATGGAAGCATTCATTCAATGATAAGATGTATGGCATTTTTACCACGGGTTACGACCGGTATAACTATTTTATATCCAGCGAAAATAATCCGGTGAATGCTTATAAATTGACTTTTGATATCAATCAGTCATACTTTAAAGCGCAGTTCAATTATTTTCTGAATTCCAAACATGCTCTGGAATATGGTTTCAATACGCTTTATTATAAGCTGGATCCGGGAACCTTTGTGCCTTTTGCCAAAACTTCCCTGGTCATACCGGATACTGTGCATCGGGAACAGGCACTGGAATCAGCACTCTATGTAAGCGATAAATATTCCATTACTCCGCAGCTCGTGTTGGAAGCTGGTCTGAGATATTCTTTATATAATTATCTCGGCCAGCAGAATATTAATGATTATGCCCCGGGACTTCCTAAAAATGCGGATAATTTGACGGCTGTCAGATACTATTCAGATGGTCAGATTATTAAAACATATGGAGGGCCTGAATATCGTATTTCCATGAGGTATGCTTTCTCCGAAAATTTTTCGATGAAGGCTAGTTATAATACCGAGCGCCAATACATACATATGTTATCCAATACGACGGCCATCGCACCTACTGATATCTGGAAACTCAGTGATCCCAATATTCTGCCACAGCTCGGCAGCCAGTTTTCGCTGGGTGCCTATAAGAATTTAAAGAATAATACGATTGAAACATCAGTAGAAGTATATTATAAAAATATTCAGAATTATCTGGACTATAGAAGTGGCGCCGTGCTTATATTGAACCACCATATTGAAACAGATGTGCTTAACACAAAGGGCAAGGCATATGGCGTGGAGCTGATGATCAAGAAAGCCACGGGTAAATTAAATGGCTGGGTGAGTTACACTTTTTCCAGAACTTTAATAAAGACCGATGATACAACGCAGGGCGAGTTGGTGAACAACGGGAACTGGTATCCCACGGATTACGATCAGCCAAATTCAGCCACACTGGTTGCAAATTATCGTGTGAATCATCGCTTTAGCGTCTCACTGAATTTTGCCTACAATACGGGTCGCCCGATCACTCTTCCGATTGGCGTGTTCCGTTATGACAATTCTTTCAGAACACTGTATTCTGACCGAAATGCTTACCGGATTCCGGATTATGTAAGGGCGGATCTTGCCATGAATATTGACGGCAATCATAAAGTGCACCAGAAACTGCATAATTCCTGGACGATCGGAGTATACAATCTGTTGGGTACGCATAACCCATATTCGGTTTATTATATTTCTGAAAATGGGGCAGTGAACGGTTATAAATTGTCCATTTTCGGATCAGCCATACCATTTGTAAATTATAATGTGAAATTTTAAATGAAGTTGAATCTAAGGACATGGGTTTTTTTAATGATGATACTGGGATCCTGTAAGGATAAATACATGCCGCATATTAGTCAGCCGGCCAGTGGATTTCTGGTGGTTGAGGGATATATTAATTCGGGTGATGATTCCACTTTCATTAGTCTCAGCCGCAGCTCCGGTTTGGATAGCATTCAGGTTTTTCCAGAACCGTCAGCCGAAGTAGAAATTCAATCAGAACAGGGAAACAGCTTTCCACTTACAGAAGGAGCAGCTGGTAAATACGCGGTCGGCCAGCTGCCCGTCGATCCGGCGCAGAAATACAGGGTGCATATCCGGACATCCAACGGCAAAGAATATTTATCAGATTTATCTGAAGTTAAAATAACACCACCGATTGATAGTGTGAACTGGAAGGCAGGTCCGGATCTTGTAACGATTTATGTATCTACACACGATGACCAGAAAAATAGTATTTACTATCAATGGAGTTTTGATGAAACATGGTCGTATAATCCGCCTTATCTTTCCAATTATATATATGCCCCGCAAGACCCGGCTGCTGATCCATTCTATTTGATTCCAAGAATCAATGGGCATGATTATTATACCTGCTGGATGAGCAGCCAGTCTACAAATATAAATCTCGGCTCAACAGCCAGTTTGAATGCTGATGTTATTTCCGAATTTCCGCTGCAAACAATTTCTTATGGTGGTTCAAACAGGCTGGTTACACGTTACAGTATTCTGGTCAAACAGCATGCGCTGAGTAAAGATGCTTACGAATGGAAACAAAAATTAAAAAGAAATACCGAACAACTGGGATCTATTTTTGACGCACAGCCTTCTGAAACAGGAGGTAATATACACTGCATTTCGGATCCTTCGGAAAGGGTCATTGGCTATATCGGATGCACTTCCCAAACTGAAAAGAGAATTTTTATCAACCGGTATGAGTTGCCAAATGTATACGTATTAACAGGGTATGAAATCTGTTCGGTCGATTCTGTGAAGAGGGAAGACGAAGGGACTGCTTTTGGCGACTCTACCATCGAGTGGGTCATTGACCATTTATATAAGGGGTTTAGTATCGTTGGTGCAACGGGTGCATCCCGGGGATGTATCGACTGCAGATTAAAAGGTGGTGTAAATGTGAAACCCTCTTACTGGTAATTCGTAAAATTTGTGAATACTCAACTATGGGTTTTAAAAAAATAATAAAATTTCTTTTCCTGTTTTTATTGGAATGCCTGTTTATTATACCCGTAGCATTCCCGCAGGAAAAAGTTATCCAGGCAGCTTTCGATCAGTACAGGAGTCGTTTCATAGTAGAAAAGTTGTTTGTGCATACCGACAAAGACACCTATTTATCCCGGGAGATCTGCTGGTTCCGGATTTATTATACAGACGCGTTCCACAACAGACCTGCCACCGTAAGTAAGATCGCTTATGTTGAAATCCTGGATAAGAATAACCTTCCTGTTCTTCAGCAAAAAGTTTCCTTAAAGCCAGGAGAATCGGATGGTTCAATCATTATTCCGGTAAATATTCCATCAGGTATCTATCGGTTCAGGGCATATACCAACTGGATGAAGAATTTCAGTCCGGACTATTATTTTGAAAAGGATATCCGGATCATTAACCCGCAGAATCTCGAGTCGGAAAAATTGTTATCCGATACAAAAAAATATGATATTCAGTTTTTCCCTGAAGGGGGAAACCTGGTACAGCAACTTGAATCAAAAGTCGGATTCCGGATCACCGATGCCTACGGAAAGGGACTTGCGTGCGAAGGAATCATCGTCAGTTCCACTGGCGATACGGTACTTCAATTTCAGCCTTTGGCGATGGGTCTCGGTCATTTTGTATTTACACCTGCCGTGGGCCGTTCCTATAAAGCTGTTATCCATTTCATGCAGGGTGGCCCGGTAGTGAAAGAATTGCCAGATGCATATGCAAATGGATTTGTATTAAGCGTGCTGAAAGAAAATGAGTCTCAAATTACTGTTCGGGTAAAATCGTCTGCCGGAATGGATGCGCAGGATGTTTATCTTTTTGTTCATGGTAGTCACAAATCTCTGCCGGTAAAAAAACAAAAGCTGGTTAACCGGGAAGTAATATTTTCGATCAAACCGGAAGAAATCGAAGACGGGATTTCACAGATCACATTATTTGATAAATCAGGTCAGCCGGTTTGCGAACGTTTATATTTTAAATACCCTGAAAATAAATTGCAGATCAGAGCATTGGTAGATTCTGAATATGACACCCGTACGAAAATAAATTTAAGTCTTTCAGTAATGGATCAGTCGGGCAATCCTTCATCCGCCGATATGTCTGTAGCTGTTTTCAGACTGGATTCACTGCAGCAGCCGGATGAAAAGAATATCCTTAACTATACTTATTTGTCTTCTGAGCTCGGGCCTGTTGAACATCCGTCATATTATTTTATGGATAACGGAAAAACCCGGAGCGGGGAAATGGATAATTTGATGCTCACACATGGGTGGAGACGTTTCATCTGGGATGATATGCTGGCACAAAAACCTTATCCGATTTCTTTTCCTCCTGAATATTACGGTCATATTATCAGGGGTAAGCTGGTTAGTAATATTACAGGTGTTGCCGTTAAAGATGTAGCAGCCTATCTTTCAGTGCCTTCTGCAAGAACAGAATTTCGTGTTACCAACAGCGACAGTCTGGGCTTCGTAAAATTTGAAATGCCCGGGTTTTACGGATCGGAAGAAATCATTCTTCAGATGGATCCCGAAGAAGACAGTACTTCACATGTAGAAATTTCGAGTCCTTTT
>DASXKM010000706.1:0-2675 GCA_036496825.1 Puia sp.
TCCAGTGTTTCTACGAAACTCTGTTCTACCTGATAATAGGTGCAGAAAGTCTCCAGTGGTATCATTTCTTCGTCTGACATCCGGGCGTTTTATTTCATTTTTGAAAGTTCGGTAAAAAGTTCGTTTTGTCTTTGGGTAAGATTCGTTGGGATCAAAACATTATAGGTGACAAAAAGGTCACCAAAACTTCCCTCTTTTTTATATACCGGGAATCCTTTGCCTTTCAATCGGGATTTTGTCCCATTCTGCGTTCCAGGATTCACTTTTAGTTTTATTTTCCCATCCAGCGTGTCGACCATCACTTCCCCGCCCAGGACTGCTGTATATAAATCCACGCTAATAGATATATATAGATCATTTCCTATCCTCTTGAAAACAGGGTCATTGGCTATTCGGAACGTAATATATAAATCCCCGTTGGGGCCGCCATTGGCTCCAGGTGCTCCGTGATTTTTTAATCGGATCACCTGACCATCTTCCACACCGGCCGGAATGGTGATGCGGATATTCTTTTCATTGACTGTTAAAGTCTGAGTATGTGTTTTTGCTGCATCACGAAGGGACAGATGCAATTCTGCCTGATAATCCTGGCCCCGGAATTTTGTATTCCGTGATCCGGATCCACGGGCGCCGGAACCAAACATCTGTTCAAAAAAATCTGAATATTGCCCTTCCCCAAAATCCTCCCCGCCTCCGAAATCCGAAAATGGGTTTGAGGACTGACCGGGTCTCCGCTGACCAGCATAAGCACCCGACTGACGGGCCTTTTCATGCTGTTCTGCATTTTCCCAGTTCTCTCCGTATTGTTCTCCGTACTGGTCGTATTTTTTTCTTTTTTCCGGATCACTGAGGACTTCATTGGCCTCGTTGATCTGCTGAAATTTTTTATTCGCTTCCTTGTCATTGGGGTTCAGATCGGGATGTAATTTCCTGGCCAGTTTGCGATAGGCTTTTTTGACGTCTTCTTCGGAGGCTGTTTTAGAAATGCCAAGAATTTTATAATAGTCAGTATATGCCATAAGTTTTGCTTATACCAGTTCTTTCACAACATTCCAGATAACCTTTGGTTTGCCCAGCGTATAATAGTGCAAAACCGGAACACCTGCTTTTTTCAATTCCTGGCTCTGCTGTAATAGCCATCTGGTGCCAATGAGCTCCACCTCTTCATCTGTTTTGCACTTCATAACGGCATCAGAGAGATCCGGCGGAATATCCACATGAAAGACCTTTGGTAACAGGGTGAGTTGTTTTTTGTTTGTAATGGGTTTCAATCCGGGTATAATCGGAACGTCGATACCGTTTTCCCTGCAGGTCTTTACAAAATCAAAAAATTTCTGATTATCGAAAAACATCTGCGTGGTGATATACTCGGCACCCGAATCGACCTTCGCTTTCAGAAACTTCATATCCGTTTCCAGGTTTGGTGATTCAAAGTGTTTTTCGGGGTAGCCCGCAACCCCGATGCAGAAATTTGTTTTGCTGCCGTTTTTTATATCTTCTTCCTGATATAAACCCTGGTTCAGATTTACGATTTGCTTCAGCAAATCAATTGCATACTGATTACCACCAGGCTCCGGAGTAAAAGCAGCTTCATTTTTTGGCGCGTCGCCTCTTAGAACCAGCACATTATCGATACCCAGAAAATGAAGATCAATCAGTGCGTCTTCAGTTTCCCTTTTTCCAAAACCCCCACAAATCAGATGTGGTACCGCGTCAACCTGGTAATGGTTCATGATAGCGGCACAAATACCGACTGTGCCGGGCCTTTTCCGTACTTCGACCTTTTCAAATGTGCCATCACTCTTCTTCTTGAACATCGTCTCGCTACGGTGATAGGTCACGTTTATAAATGCCGGGTTGAACTCCATCAGAGGATCCAAATGGTCATAGATCGAGCTAATCGTCTTCCCCTTCAGAGGCGGAAGAATTTCAAAGGAAACGGCAGTGTCTTTGGCCTGTCGGATATGTTCAATAACCTTCATCAGTGGGTTCCAGAACGGTTTATTTGTGGATTGCAAACTTAATTCAATAGCGCAATAACACAAGCGCCTGTTAAACTATTTTAAAATGAACTCATTACGCATTCTTCTGGTATTTTTGTCCAAATTGTACGGTTTTGAGTCTTACCATTCATACAAGCGATCTCGTAAAAAGCTATCACAACCGAACCGTGGTTGACCATGTTTCTGTACACGTAAAACAGGGTGAAATTGTCGGACTTCTGGGACCCAATGGAGCGGGAAAAACAACTACATTTTATATGGTTGTCGGACTGATCAAGCCGGACGAGGGTCAGGTTTTTCTAGATGATCGCGATATCACCCGGTTGCCCATGTATAAAAGGGCTCAACTGGGACTGGGTTATCTACCGCAGGAAGCATCTGTTTTCCGAAAATTATCTGTCGAAGATAATATCAAAGCCATCCTGGAAATGACTTCAATGCCCAAGAAAGATCAGCGGGAAAAGCTGGAGGCCCTTCTGGACGAATTTCGTCTGCATCATGTTCGGAAAAATAATGGTGATTCCCTGAGCGGGGGAGAAAGAAGACGTACCGAAATTGCACGTGCGCTCGCGGTGGATCCTAAATTTATATTGCTGGATGAACCGTTCGCCGGGGTGGATCCTATCGCTGTTGAAGATATACAGGCCGTCGTGGCTCGATTGAAATACAAAA
>DASXKM010000707.1:0-2149 GCA_036496825.1 Puia sp.
CTGGACGACCGTAAACTGAGGGCCAAAATAATTCTAACCGAAAATCATTATCTGGATTTGCTACCATTTCGGGCAAGTAAAGGAAGTGCCGTACGTTACCTGAGCTACAAATGGAAAGTTCCCCTGGAACGTTTCATTACAGCAGGCAATAGTGGTAATGATGAGGATATGCTAAAAGCGAAAACAAATGGAATTGTAGTTTCCAACTATAGTCCCGAACTGGAAGATCTAAGGAAAAATAAGTCAATTTATTTTACGAAAAATCCGCTTGCCAAAGGGGTGCTGGAAGGAATTCAACATCACCTCGAACTGGATTCAATGAAATAAAAAGTTTTTATTCTATTTTATCTTTACTCTCATGACATAGGATTTACAGGTCATGTAGAGCATATGATGTACCTGATCAATAAAACAATTGGATGTAAGCTCCCCGGTGAAAATTCTGGCAAGCACTTTTCCTGCAGGATTAAAAACCCAGATACCTCCCGGACCGCTGGCAAAAATGTAGCCGCGGGTATTTACTTTCATCCCATCAGGACTACCGGGTAATTTTCCTTCTTCCGCTGATACATGATAAAAAACTGATTCTTTTGCAATCAATCCCTGATCGTTTAACTCGTATTTGGTCCACTCTTTATTATCGCTATCTGAATTGGATATGTAAAGAATTTTATTGTCAGGAGAAAGCGCAATGCCATTAGGATATGAAACCTTATCTGAAAAAAGCAACGCCTTGCCACCTGGTTTTACGAGATATATTCCCTGAAAGGGGATTTCCTTTGAACTGTCTTTTATACCCTGTTCCAAGCCATAGGGTGGATCAGTGAAGTATAAATTTCCGTTGGCAGCATATACTGCGTCATTGGGGCTGTTAAATTTCCTGCCCTGATAAGAAGAAACAATCGTTTCAAAAACAGGCTTTGGGTCGCTCAATGTAGACTTCATCCTTCCGATCTGCCGGTTGCCCTGTTGACATAATACGAGTCTTTCTTTCTTATCAATCACCAGGCCATTGGATCCGGGTTCTTTTGCTTTCGGAATGGTACCCGTATAACCGGAGGGTTCGAGATAAATACTTGCACCAATTCCCTGTTTCCATTTATAAATCCTGTTGGCAGGAACATCTGAAAACAACAGATAATCGCTGTCACTCACATATACCGGACCTTCTGTCCATTTGTATCCCTCTGCAATGACTTCTATAGAGGCCGTGGAATCCAATAAATTCAGGGCTTCGGAATCCAGGATACTGATATGTTTGGGAGATTCCGTTATTGCAGGAACTGTGGCAACTGAATCTTTTTTTTCTGTTTCGGCAGGCTGGTTGTTACAGGCAGCCATTACGGCAAGAAAAATAAATATCGATGGCAAGTGTTTATTTTTCATCTTGTTTATGGTTTAAAAGTTGATCCGCTATTTTGCAATGAGACTTCAACAGCATTTCATCTGCATCAAGGCAAACTATTTCTTTATGAATATCCATTAATTCCAGACCTCTAAGATAAGACTGCTTCAGATGCTCACCACAAACTAAGTATACGGCGCAATTAATTCCCTTCAGCTGGCCAAGTTCGGTACCAATCAGCAAACCGCTCAAAAATTGATAACCACTCACCTTGTTTGCGTGCGATAGCAGTTGCCTGGTACGGACTAAAAAAGCATCGTGCAAAATATTACCGTTTATTCCTGTCCGAAAGCCTTCTTCAAAAGATTTCCCATCAGACCCTTCCTGCACCGACTGATGCAAAATGCTTTTTTCCTCGAGCAGTTTGAAGATTTCTCCCGTCATGTAGGTCTTAAAATCAGTACCTATTTTATTTTTTACGAATACATGTTTGGAATGGGTGCCCGGAAAAATAAATATTTTCTCATTCTCATCCAGGATATCGCAACCCAGCAGCAGGCTCTCTTCGCCACGCATCACATCATTTTTTGTTCTGAAGCCTGACACTAAATATAAAGGATGAGAAAATTCTTCATCCCCATAAATTACTTTGATGGGGAATTGCGCAACATCCCAGATGAATGGAAATCCCTGATACGGAATTTCCATCATTCCGATGGATGAAGTAGCCATTCCGGAAAGAATGACTGGCATTTCTTTTCCGATGTCTGTAGATAAACGACCGATGGAATTCTTTAATTTCCC
>DASXKM010000708.1:0-3610 GCA_036496825.1 Puia sp.
TGGAGAGGTGCCTGAGTGGCCGAAAGGGCCGGTTTGCTAAACCGTTATACGAGCTTAAACTTGTATCGAGGGTTCGAATCCCTCCCTCTCCGCAAATAATGCAGATGCCCCTTATGGGGCATTTTTGTTTTCACGATCGAAAAGCGCTCGCCAATCCCATCTTTTTCGCTGTTTATTTCAAATTGTTATAACTTCAGACAATCGTTTTAATCTTTTCAAAATAATGATATGTTTGATCAAATATTACAACTCGTAAAGGAACAATTAAATGCGCATCCGCAGATTGCAGCCGCCATTCCTCCTGAACAGGCAGACCAGATACATCATGAGATTGCTACTCATATAACAAATGGCATTCAGAATCCACCACCCGCTCCGGCTGAATCTGGTGGCATCCTTTCACAAATTGAAAGTAGTCTGGCCTCCGGTGGCCTGGCGACCAGTGCTATAACAGGAGGGCTTGTAGGATCCCTTGCCAGTAAGTTTGGCCTGCCTCCCATGATCACAGGTGCCATTGCAGCCGCTTTACCCGGACTCATTAAGAAATACGAGAATAGAAATAATACTCCACCGGTAAATGCGTAATTCAGGTATTTTATACTTTCTGCTGGGAATTTATTCCATGATGATCAGCTGGTATTATAATCACTCGATTTTCTGGCTCATCATCCACTGGATATTCTGGCCAATTTACCTGGTATATGAATTACTGACCGGCCACCTGTCGCATAATATGTGGAGAGAAATTCCGATGTCTTATTTTAAGTAACATTGAGAATTCGTACGAAGGATGGGTTAGTGCCAGAAATCGGGTTTCCCGGTCGTGCCACCTTTAATACGGCAATCAACGCAGCCCATGGAAGAACCGAGCACAAACGCTCCCTGTTCATAGAGCATAATGGGCGTTCCAAAACCGCCGCCGAAGTAATAAACCAGCGGCCGTGGCATATTTGGAACAGTGTCCACAGAGCAAATCTCATAACCAGTATATACCTGCACCGCCGGAATTTCCGAGCGGTCGATAAATATCCTTTTTTCAGATAAGGAACTGCATCCGACAAAACCAATTACCTGCTCGGCAGGATTCGTTATGCAGTGAATATTACCTCCGGTTTCAGAGGGTTGCGGATCAAAAACAGAACCCAGTTCCTCCGTATTTTTTTTAAGGATCTGTTCCCACTCATACCAGTCCTTAGTCAGTACTCTTTGTTTCACAAGAATGCTGTACCTGTCCACCAGCCGGTTGGACGAATAATAGGAAATATTCAACAGCGGAAACTGAAAAACAATATCTGAGCTCAGACTGGTGGTGGATCCCAGGATAATTTCCGTTGAATGATTCATCATCCAGCAAGTATGTATAAAATCACTATCCGGCCTCGTGAAGATCATGCTGTCCACCGCATCAAATTCGATTTTGGAATCATAGGCCGAATTATATTCCCATGTTTCCTCGTAGTTCCATTGATAATATAAGCTGTTATTCTGATCATCATGTGTTGAAACATAAATCATGATATGGTCGGATGCTGCTTTCCATCCCACCGAATCAATCGGTTTTGATTTCCTTACCTGGGAATAATCGGACAGATATTCTTTACCGTCAGAAGTTCTGATATGTAATCTGTATTTCAGTGAAGAATCCAGTAATAATTCGTTGATGGTATAATTTCCATTCGCTTGTTCTGAAAGGGGATAGCTGACGCCTGGCTCCGACTGAACTTCTATCTTGGCTCCCGGTTCAGGAATTTCTGTTATATGATCAATGGCTGCCGAGCGGGACAGCGAAATCGTGGTGGGTCCCGTTCCGGAATTAATAAAACCTTCCACGACCAATTCTCCCGAGGATGGGAAATGAATTTCAGGGATGTATTTATCCTTGCAGGCTGCGGTACAAATCAATAATAAAAACCAGGGAATTAATTTCATTTGGTTTATACTCATTGACTCATGTCGCTATGGATAAGCAGACAACTATTTTGCACATGAGCAATCCATCCAATGGTAATGTTTCTCGGGTGAGATTTTCATTGCCACGGCATATTTACCCCGGCAGGGGGGAAAGAACGCCCGCATGGGCCATATCTTTTGCTGATCACATTGGCGTAAATTAGGATTATTATAAAATTAATTTAAATATATGTTACCCGAAATTACCGACGAATTCATGCAGCAGATGAGAGAAATGACAAAGAATTATACGCTGATGATTTTGAAGCAGGGACCGGAGTTTAAGGTGCCGGGAGTCGAAAAGATAATCTGGGAACACGGTCGCAGAAATCATCGTTTACGGGCCGCCGGATTATTATCCATTGTTTGTCCCGTGAACGACGGAACCGGCGTGTTTGGAATCGGCATATTTAATACGGATGTTCAGGAGGCAAAAAAAATAATGGACGAAGATCCGGGCGTTCAGGCGGCCATATTTATTTATGAGTTACATAACTGCCGCAGTTTTCCGGGTGACAAACTACCATAACGATTCCTAAATAAAAACCTTTTGTTAATTTCCGATAATGCCCATGGTTCTTTCCACTTCAATATTTGCGGATAAATAATCATATACCGCTTCCAGGTAATTGGATTGTGCTTCTGTGTAAGCCAGTTCAGCATCCGTGAGCTCAAGCCGGGAAGCGACCGCTTTAGCATAGCGGTATTGGGTTATCTCATAACTCAGTTTGGCTGTTTTTCTGACATTTTCACTCGTCTGTATTCGTGCGGCCGTTTCACGAACATTTGCTACAGCCTGTTTCACGGAACTCCGTAATTCTTCATAAGCCTGTTGGGAACGAATGACGGACTGATCTTTTTCTATTTGCGCTTTTTTTACCTTGGCTTTATTGCTGTTTCCATTGAAGACGGGTACCGAAAACTGGGCACCGACAAATGGTGTGGAGGGATAAAAGGCATTGTAGTAATCGAATTTGTTCGTCTGCGTTTGAATCAGATATTGAGCGGTCAGAGAAATGGAAGGTTTCATCGCAGCCGCGGCGATTCTGATCTGCTGATCCGACTGCTGTTGCTGCAGATCAAGTGACAGCAGGTCTGCCCGGTGAAGCTTCGCTTCAGCATAAACTTCATCTTCATTGAAGAAGGCAGGCGCCGTTTCTGGAAGGATCAGCGAATCGGTTAATTCAATTTCCTGCAGGCTGTCCAAACCGGTTAACGTTCTGAGCCGCTGCTTTCCCACTTCAATGGCAAGTGATAATTTCAACAGGTCGGGCTCCAGATTTTTTACGGAAGTGTAGGCACGCAATGTATCTACTCGCAAAGCCCTTCCCTGTAATAATAAAGATTTTGCATCCTGTAAAGCTTTTTCATTTCTTGCCAGACTTTCTTTTTGCAGTTTTATTCGTTCATGCAATACGAGAATCCGTATGTAAGTCTGTTTTAAAATGGCCGCAATGTCCGTCTGTTTGTCAATGACGGATAAACGGCTTTGACGCTCCTGCAGTTTGGCAGCGATGATTCCGGGTTTTGTAGCCGCATTGTATACGGGTTGTGTAATCCAGGCAGCTGCACTGGCCTGATCCTTTCCCCCAAAACGATCATAAGATATTTTTTCACCATTGCCTCCGCTGTTGCCAATCCCGAAAAAAGGAGCTTCATA